>JAJTHR010000102.1 GCA_021298935.1 Parachlamydia sp.
AAAGTTGGCTTGTCAGCGCTTCAGATTTAAAAGATCTTTTCGAAGTTGATATCTTTGAATATCAACAAGGAGAGATCTTTTAAAGATGAAGGTGATCACAAGTCAAATTTATGATTTTAATTTCGGGAAATGGTATTAGCCGCCGCAACTCCGCTTCGCTGCGTGGCGGCTTCATTGCTCTTGAGGGATAAATAACATTTTGTAGCTCTTTTTGAATTATCGCAACGTTTGTGACCTCGGACTTTTGCATCTGTTGCGATTTTTGCCATTATTGCTAGCTCAGAGTTTATCTAAAAGGCAAGAATCGCAACAGATGCAAAAGTCCTACATCTCGCATGAAAAGGAATCTGGAAAAATTATTAAGCAAGAATGATGAGAAAAAAGCGTTAATGAGGTGAAGAGAAAGAAGAGATTTAATACGCTTAAGGATCGGACGAAAACTTTCAAAAAGAAAGGGATGCATTATATGCCATCCTAATTGTCGTTGACCTGCCATTTTAATTGACGCGAAACAGGCGAGATTGCCCTATGCTCGGAAATGGAGTCACATCTGCCATGAATTTTCTTAAAGACAGACTCTCATCATCGAGCAAAAGTTCTCCTCTCATGTAAAGGATGGCAAGGTGTTCTCAGAGGCGGTGAACAGTTCTGTGCGCGCTTCCGTTTTTTGGGGTTTGGATAAAAAACGCTTGTTTGGCTGCATAAGCAAACTGCGTCTCGAACAGCATGTAGAATTCAATAAACTTAATAAAAAGGCATTCCAAGCAGTCCGTTGTGCAGTGATCAGGGGGTTAATTCAACGATTAAATTTTTCATGGCGTTTTTGCTAAAGCCCCATCATCCACATTCTCCATGTCTTTGACAGTACGTTGAAGAATTTTTGAATTTTCGATTCTGTAATCGAGTGAAATCAAGTACTGATCGTTTATTTTATGGCTGGGATCCTGAAACGGATTTTCGTCTCTTTCAAAACCCATGGCAGCGTACATTTTCAGGGTTGTCGAATCAGTCGGCCAAGCGAAGAGAAAAATCCGTTTTGTTTGAGGAAGGATTTTGAATACAAGACTCATGAGAATGTTCTGTAGCTCTGAGTTTTGATTATGCTCCTTCATGAAGAAGTTGATTACCTTAACATCTCCGAAAGGGAAGGTGGGAGTAATGGAGAACAGTAGAAAGCCTAAAGACTCTTTTTCATCCGGATTTCTGATCGTTGCGCAAAAATAGATGTCGTTTAAGAGAGGCTTGATCATATCAGGGTCGAATTTGGAGAGATCGGCAAGATAGAATTGCTTCACGGATGCCTTGATGGCTTCTTGGACTGCACACCAATCAGTATTCTCGGCCCCCTTGTTCAATAATGGTTTGCAGGCTCTGAGAAACAGTTCGCTGGACGCAGCTTCAGGATTCGCTTTTAAAAACGCGAGCTCACTTTCAGACAGTTTTTCAGCTGCAAGATCCGATAGATCTTTTTTAAAGGTAGCCAGGCTGGGGGAAAGAATATTAGATCTTTTCCACTCAAGGATGAAAGAATGCCCATTTTCATTGACTAGATAGGCTTTTCCGTCTGAAGTTGAAGCGGTCTTTGCATACGCCAACCAATCCATTTTCGATTCGTTCATTTAATAGTCTCCTTGGAATTCTGAGGACAAATTGACGCGTATAATATGCGTTGTCAATGGGTTATTATTATTGGAAAAAACCAAACGATATGAAGAATACAAGAAATCGAAGAAAGGCTGGGGGCATAGATGATTTGCCTCTAGAGCGATCCAACTCAAAGTATTGAGGTACGTAATCTCTCTCCTTGAATTAGAAATTCAATGGTTGAATAGGTGGCTAGTTCCAACATCCATGACTTTTGTCCAATAAAACGGCGATGGGTTTTCCATATTTCACAAACCCTCTTTGCGGTTTCTAACCTTCAATAAGAGTGGGTTATCGTAAGTTAGAATCATTGTCGTCCAAGCAAATGTTGAACTCAAATCATTGCTTAATGAAGTTCCATTTCAAACTCCTGCAGCACAAAAAAATTATACAAGTCAATAAGAGTTTCCATTTTTGGCACTTGCTCTTCTAATGCCTTAGCATCTGAATCAAAATCAAAGTTTAATGCTGCCCGCAATATATTTCTTGAAGGTATTTTTTATCTCTTTTGTATGCTAACATAATAAAGTTAGTATAAAAATAGGAGTTTTTTATATGAAAAAAATTTTAACTCTACTTACTTTGTTAATATTTGTTTCTAATTTTGCTTACTGCGAAACCATCTCAACAGACAGTCGTCCAAAAGAACCAACAGAAGTGTATGGAAGCGAGGGCGAGATTGCCCTACTGCTCGGAAATGGAGGGGCCGGTCCCACTTGCTTGCTGCAAGAGCTATCAGAAGACTTTATCAAAGAAAATAAATTAAAAATTAGAATAGGCTGGATCCAGACCATTTCCCGCCTGACGCTTGAAAATCTAAAAGAAAAAATTATTGATATGTCCTTAACTTATGAAGAGGAGCCTGAATTACAAGCGGTTAAAGAAAAATGGGCGAGCGAGCGCGCATTAATTTTTAATGACCATTTTATCCTTGTGGGCCCGAAAGCTAACCCGGGAGGCGTCCAGCCAACCGATAGCATCGAAATGGCATTTAAAAAAATTGCCGCTAGCAACGCATCCTTTTTTTCGAGAAATGACTCTTCCGGGTCTAATGAAAGAGAACTAAGCATTTGGAAGGAGCTGCAAATCAATCCCTTTGAAATGGGCAATAGATATGTGACACAGCGGGTATTCCCGGCAGATGCTTTAACGAAAGCAGACAAAGAAGGGCTATACACCCTCACCGATCGAGGAACATTGATTGCCACAAAGGATGAGCTGCATCAAACAGCCGTCTATATCCAAAATGGCGAAAAATTAATGAACCGCTGCCATGCTCTGCTCCAAAAAGAGCCAAGTCAGTATGCCAACATGTTTTTGAATTATTTAAAATCAGAGCGTGCGCAGCAAATCATAGAAAATTATAAAGGGAAAAACAAAGCCGATTGCAAAACTTGCTGCCCTTTATTTACAAATGCTAAGGAAGATGTCTTTATCGAAGCAGACTGCTTGGAAAAATTAGGGCTACAATAACGTTGGCCATTTTTCAACTAAAGCGATATGATAACTCAGCTTTTATATCACATTAGAGAATGATGGAAAAAACCGAAGAAAACAAGATTTCCCCCATGATGCAGCAATGGCACGCCTGTAAGAAAAAGGCAGGTGATGCCGTTTTGTTTTTTCGCATGGGGGATTTTTATGAAGCATTTTATGAAGATGCCCAGCTTTTGGCTAAAGAACTCGATTTGACCCTGACCCGCCGCCAGGACATTCCCATGAGCGGCGTTCCCCACCATACAAGCGAGGGATACATCGATAAGCTCGTCGCCAAGGGATACCGAGTGGCTGTGGCAGAACAGATCGAAGATCCTAAAACAACAAAAGGGATAGTAAAAAGGGAAGTCGTCCGCTTAGTGACTCCCGGCACCATCATCAACTCCTCCTTGCTTTCAGAAAAAAATAACAACTTTTTTGCCTCTTTAGCCAAAGCCGGCCAGTTGTATGGCTTGGCTTTTATCGATCTGACGACAGGCGGATTTGTCGTGGCCGAATTTACAAACGAGAGGGACCTGCTCAATGAGCTTTACCGCCTGCAACCAGCTGAATACCTGACCTCTGAAAAGTTTAAAAACAAACATTCTCATCTCTTCGACGAGCTGCAGCAATCTTACCCTTTTATCGTAAATACCGAAGCGGATTGGCATTTTGAACACCAATCAGCCTATGAATTTTTGGTGCAGCATTTTAAAGTCTATAATCTCGACGGCTTTGGCTTACAAGGGATGGCGGCCGCAATCAACGCGGCTGGAGCCCTGTTGCATCATTTCCAAAATTCCCTTTGTTTGCCTATCCAGCATATCCTTGACATCCGCCCCTATACCACTGCGGAATTTATGCTGCTTGACCGCATGACTCAAGCCAATCTAGAGCTGACTCGCTCACTGCAAGATGGAAGCCGCCGCAATACTCTGCTTGGAGTTATCGATCATACCCTTACCCCTATGGGCGCTCGTTTGCTTCATCAGTGGATCAAACAACCCCTTCTTAATCTGGAAGAAATCAGGCAAAGGCAGCAAGGAGTTTTAGCTCTGACCCGTCAGCCCTCGCACTTCGACCGCTTGAAAACTTTGCTGATTCACGTCAAAGATCTGGAAAGACTGATGATGAAAATTAGTACCGGGTTTGCCTCCCCGCGCGATATTGCCGCCTTGCACTATTCCTTTCTTCCCGTCGAAGAAATCAAAAACCTGCTTCTCCAATTTCCCTCCCAGTGGATTACCTTTCAGGCTGAGCAGCTGGATCCCCTCCCCGCTATGAATCAATTAATCGGGCAGGCATTGGTCGAAGCCCCACCCCTTCGTCTAGGCGATGGAAAAACGTTCAAAGAGGGATACAACCTGGAATTGGATGAGCTGCGCGCAATTGCCCAGGATAGCAAAGCTTGGATGGCGAATTATCAAAATACGCTGCGTGAACAAACGGGCATTAAAACACTGAAAGTGGGCTATACCAAAATGTTTGGCTATTACATTGAGGTAAGCCGCGGCCAGGCTGAAAAAATGCCCGATACTTTCATGCGGCGCCAAACTCTTGTGAATGCAGAACGTTTCATTACGCCTGAATTAAAGAATTTTGAAACAAAAGTTTTGACCGCAGAAGAAAAAATCGCAAGCATTGAAAGCGAGCTCTTTTATGAATTAAGACACGCCATCGCCTTTTATACAAAAAGGGTGCTTGAAATTGCCGCGGCCCTTGCGAAGCTAGATGCCCTGATTTCTCTTGCCGAAACAGCAAACCGCCATGGCTATACCTGCCCGGAAATCGACACAAGCTCCCTGCTTGATATTGAAGGGGGGCGCCATCCAGTCATTGAAACTGTTTGCATGAATGAGAAGTTTGTCCCCAATCATACTTATCTGGATGATCAAAATGAGCGCATGCTTGTGATCACTGGACCTAATATGGCTGGAAAATCAACCTATATGCGGCAGGTCGCTCTTATCGTCATTTTAGCACAAATGGGCTCCTTCGTTCCGGCAAAAAGAGCGCGGATCGGGTTGATTGACAAGGTGTTTACCCGTATCGGGGCAAGCGACGACCTATCTCGCGGACAGTCGACCTTTATGGTGGAAATGTCTGAAACAGCCTCCATTTTAAATAATACGACTTCCCGCTCCCTAGTCATCTTGGACGAAATCGGCCGCGGGACAAGCACTTATGACGGAATTTCCATTGCCTGGTCGGTGG
>JAJTHR010000195.1 GCA_021298935.1 Parachlamydia sp.
CATAAAGTTGACTTGTCAGCGCTTCAGATTTAAAAGATCTTTTCGAAGTTGATATCTTTGAATATCAACAAGGAGAGATCTTTTAAAGATGAAGGTGATCACAAGTCAAATTTATGATTTTAATTTCGGGAAATGGTATCAAATCGGCGATGGCCAGCAGGAGAGCGGATTTGTTGGATCCATACAATTTGTTCCGGTGGAAGGACGTCTTTCAATTGAACAAAGCGGGATTGTTCCTCGGCTGCCTCTTCGCCCCTGTTTAAATGGGCAAATGCCAGGGCCCTTCCATAATGCCAAAGGGCTTGTGTGGTTTCCATTTCTTTCGGGGGGAAGGGGAGGGTTAGCACTTCTTCCCAACGGTTAAAGCGCAACAGGACGAAGAGGGAAGTGGGCACATAGTATTCAAGCTCTGGCATGATGCGGTAATGAGGCACATAAAAATCATAAAGCTCATCGCCTTCTCGTTTGGCATCAACAAGACGCCCTTCCATGCTATAGGCCCTGGAAAGAAAATAAAGTTTGTGGCTCATGTAATAGAGGGGATAGATGCCATGGAGACCAAAGCGGGCGATATAGCCCTTATTCACTTTGACAGCTTCTTCATTGCATTCCGCCGCGAGTCTATAGTCGCCTGCCAGCATATAGATGTGCCCCGGCATATGCAAAATGTGTCCGGAGATGGGTAGAAGGCGGCGCAAACGGCCTGCGCTCATCAAAGCCCTTTCAGGATAATTGGAAGCCTCGACAGCGTGAATGTAATAGTGGTTAGCGCCCAAGTGGTCGGGATCCCTTTTAAAACGGATTCCAGTACAGCCACCAGTTCCAATGTTCCCGGCCTTGGCTCTCCCTGTTTGGTCCACTGGTTCCAGGGGTTGAGGTTTAAGCCGCTTTCAGCAAATAGCGCGGCACCATCAAGGTCGTCAGGGTAACGGTTCTTCACTTGTTGCATGCTTAAAAATAATTTTCTGCCAACTGTTTAAGGTTTGGATGCGGTTGATTTGTATAGCGCTTGGATAATGCCTGAATGTAATACCATTTCCCAAAAATAAAACCATAAAGTTGATTTGTCAGCGCTTCAGATTTAAAAGATCTTTTCGAAGTTGATATCTTTGAATATCAACAAGGAGAGGTCTTTTAAAGATGAAGGTGATCACAAGTCAAATTTATGATTTTAATTTCGGGAAATGGTATAAGCTTGCTCATTTTCTGTTGCGTTAGGCGCTAAAGCGAGGGCTTTTTGAATATGCTCAAAGGCTTTTTTTTGCCTTATTTTACTGATTTCCATATTGATGTTCTGTCCAAGAGCCAGAGCCATTCCCCAGTAAGCCATGGCCAACTTTGGATCGATTTGGGCCGCTTTTTTAAATGACCAGTAGGCGGCATCATGATTAAAACCATAGACAAGGGTAAGTCCCTGGTCAAAATAATCCTGGGCTTCCGGCTGATCAGTCGTTACAGGATGGTGCAACCTTCCTTTTTCAATATAAAGGGTGAAGTTGGGGGGGATCAAAAGGGAAATGGTCGACTTGCTGCCCTGTCAGGGATACAAAAGTAAAAAGTAAAAAAGAAAATATTTTTTTTATCATAGGATGACAAATTTGTTTTTAAGCATCAAATAATAATAAAAAAATACTTGTCAAGGGGGGAAGAGGGTGTCGTATGACACCCTTGACTTAACGTGCCAGGAATTCATTCCTTAAAGCAGCCAGTTTCTCGGCGTTAAGCGACCAAAAGTTAAAGGTAAAGGTGCGTACAAACAACATGATTTGTACCCATACCGAGTGAAGTTTTGAAGAGACCGGTAAGAGGTGTATTTGGAAATGGGGGATTCCCAAGCCATTTTTTTCATATGTGATATTTGATGTATATCCAAACACTTTTTGATAGCATTCATGCACTTTTTGGTACACATTGAATAAATCGGCATTCTCTTCCGCAGTCAGGTCGCTGCGCACAGAGCGATGCTCTTTGGGTGTCAGTATCAAATGCCCTTTCGTCAAGGGCTTATGATCAAAAATAACATTCCATTTTTCCGTGGCAAATAAAAGCTGGCGTTGAATAACTTCCTGGCCGCGTTCATGGTTGGTGCAAAAAGGGCAGATCATTCCATAGCTCCTGTTTTAGCAACGTTTAAGTTTCATGCACATATGCTAAAGATTAGACGATCTAATTGGCAACATTTTTTTACCACCCGAGGAAGGAGGGAGTGAACATTTACTCTCAAGCCTGGTCGGAAGGTTCCGGCTCTTCTGTTTTTTCGGTGGGCTCTTTTTCAGGGATAAAACCACCGGCTTGCATTTCCCATAGCTGGGCGTAAGCCCCTTTGGCTTTAAGCAGCTCTTCGTGTGTTCCATCTTCCACAATGTTTCCCTCCTTAAAGACAAGGATGCGGTTCATGCTGGACAATGTTGAGAGGCGATGTGCAATGACAAGTGTCGTATGATCTTTCATTAAAATATCCAACCCTTCCTGGATGTCTTTTTCTGTGACAGAATCAAGAGCAGAAGTTGCTTCGTCAAGAATCAAGATCGGTGCATTTTTCAGGATAGCCCTGGCAATCGCGATGCGTTGCCGCTGCCCCCCTGATAGTTTGGTTCCTCTTTCCCCTACAAGCGCTTGGTACTTGTCAGGCATTTTTTCAATGAATTCATGGCAATGCGCTTGAATGGAGGCCTGAAAGACCTCTTCGTCTGTCGCATCCAGACGGCCGTAGCGGATATTGTCCATCAGGCTGCGATGGAATAAGGTCGGCTCCTGGGGAATAATCGAAATGTGGTCGCGTAGGGAACTTTGGGTCACCTTTGAAACGTCCTGCCCGTCAATCAGAATGCGCCCTTTTTCAATATCATAATTGCGCAAAATCAGGTTGACAAACGTTGTTTTTCCCGAGCCGGAGAAGCCGACGAGGCCCACTTTCTCCCCTGCCCGTATGACAATATTCTTGTCTTTAAAAATTTTAAAATTTTTCTGATAGCGAAAAGTGACATTTTCAAAAACAATTTCTCCCCTCTTGACTTGAATAGGCTTGGCATCAGGAGCATCGATGACATCATGGTCATCCTGGATGACCGTAAGCGCTTGCCGGCAGATCCCGATTTCCTTAAAAATTTGCGGCAGTTCAAGGCCAGCCAGCCAGGCCATCATGGTGATATTCCAATTCGTATTGAAGATAAACACCACTTCGCCGGCCGTCAAATCTCCTTTTTGCCAGCTGTAGAGCATGTACCAATTGAGGGCGATGCCGGCCCCCAGGAAGCTTGCAATTCCGAGAATGACCTTCATTTTCTCCATGTAAATAAGTGATTGCCAGTGCTTTAATAGTTCGTTTCTTTGAAAAATGGAAAGGTATTCAGCTTCAAATTTATTGCGGGCAAACAGACGCATGTTGATGCTATTGGACAAGCAATCGATGATTTTACCGGATAATAAACTGCGTGATTCGGCATGGACGCTTGAGTAGTAGTCGCATTTACGGGCAAAGGCGAGGGAAATGGCCATATGGACGGCAACCCAGCAAATTAAAATAAGGGCAAAATTAACATTGATACGAAAAAAAAGAACGGTGGAAATGATCAGAGCCAGACCCACCGGGATAAAAAGATGGGTAATTTGGGTTAAAAGACGGGTCATAGCTTGCGGCATGTCGGCAATCTTATTGGCAATGGTGCCGGCCATGTGAGTGCTGAAATAGTGGTGGGAGTGATGAGCCACGTATTCAAACATGCTCATCCGGATTTCAGCCTCAATTTTGGGGACGAGCCAGGCGGTAATGAACCCCCCTAGTCGAAAACAAATTTCAACCGTCACCCAGAGTGCCACCCCCATCCAAATGGGTTTTGCGAGCGCTTGCCAGACTTCCGAATGGGGACCGGTAAAATTGGTGATCGTATCGACCAAAGTCATAATTACATAGGGCCATAGGGTATGGTCGAGCGCCCAGGCAAAACTGAACAGCTGCATGATTAAGAGCCAGCCCCAGTGTTTTTTTAAAAAATGCAAAAAAAATGCGAATAGCGTCTTAGGCAGCTGAGGGGTGGACATAAAAAGGTCTCCCGGTTCCTTAACGGCACTATAATGAAAAAGGGATTTTTTACTAAAAAAAAAGAGGTGAGGCTAGAGAGGATGTCTACAAACGGATAGTCATGGCTTGGAGCAGGTATTCCATTAAACGAATCGCACACCCAGAATTTTCGGTCGGTGATCCC
>JAJTHR010000057.1 GCA_021298935.1 Parachlamydia sp.
CATCCGATCGGCCATTTTTTCAAAATCACGCTCATGTGATGCGATGTGGCCACCCCAAATGTAATCGGCTTTGCCCGCTTCAAGGCGGCGAGACCAAGGATTTTGAAGGTCATTGAATTGACCTTTCTCGTTATTTTGAATGCGATTTTCAAGCGCTTCAAATTTTGCCTGCACGACATTTTTCCAATCATCTCCGAATTTTTCTTGAAGCAAGGATTCATGCTCCGACCCTACTAAAGCAGTTGGATCCAAACGCCATACTTCCGAATAAAATTCATCTAAAAGGCTCCATTCTTCTTGGATATAGCCCCCCATGACATGGGAAATCATGGTTTGATCCCCTTTTTTGTAAAGCTTGGCTCCATGGCAATAGGGGGTGATCAAACGAAAGTGAATTTCTTCTTCGGAATTAGGTTTGCGTCCTTTCATTTCAAGTTTTTTTCTACCGACATTCGCAACAATATCCCCATCTTTATAGGCAGCTTGATTGCTGTGGATGTCTTTGGCTAAAGTCAAAAGAGCGCTGGCCTTGTCGGAAAGATCCCGCAATTCTTTAAAAGAGGGTACCAAATCCACAAGCCCTAAGGTGGTCAGCTCTTTCAACAAACCTGGTGAGTTTGTCTCGGTAATCATTTTTGCATTTAATCTTGCACATTTTTCGATTAACCCTATTTCTCTCAAACTGAGTTGATCATCTGGCTGTACCATTTCCCCAGCTGCAATTTTATTAATAAGTGTTTCAAAGCGGTCAATGACAGGTTTAAATACTTTGGGTTGTTTAAAATTGTAAGAGAGTGTACTTGCAATCTCAGCCGCCTCTTTGCTTATCCCAAAAGGGATTTTTTGATAGATTTTTTTATCTTCTGGAGGCATGCCCAATAGCATTTCTTTCGCATTTTCTTTGATGCTAAGGGTCCGATCCCTTAATAAAAGACTCAATTTTGCATTCATTGCCCCGCTGTTCGCATCATTTCTCATGGCAAATTTAAAAAATGCCAATAAGTTTTGCAAATCTTGATCGTTAACTTTTTTGCCGCTTTTTGCTTGTTCAATCGCTTTTGTCAATAGCTTTAGATTTTGAATTTCATAAGCATTGAATTTCTCTATTTTGTCCAAACGCTTTGTCGAATGATCGACTGGGGGAGGAGGAAGTAACGAAGCCTTTTCATCGTACACGGCTTCAGCCGAGACATCAATGAGAACCCTCTTTTTAATTTCATCTTTTCGAGATTTTTGATAAGAGGCAGCAATCTCCTTTTCCTGATCATTTGAAAGTAAAAGGTTTCCTAAGTGTTCCTTAAAAGGGGTTAAAGCTAACGCATTTTTAACGGTTTTATAACGGCCATAGTCACTTGATGCTGCTTGCTGAAGGGTGTGGGTCCAAACCTCCAAAAGGATGTCTTCAGAATAGGAAGCAGCTGGTATTGAGGATAGCTGATGGGCCTGTAAGAAAGCCCCTTCCTTTTGATAAGCTTCTCTAATTTTTTCTCTTATTTTGAGAGACTGTTCATTTTTTTCTTCTTTCATTCGCTCAACTGATGCAAAAAGTTCCTGCCTTGCCGCATGGGTTTCGAGGAGGTTTTTAAATTCCTTCTTTTCAGAAACAGCGTTCAGTTGTTCAAATAAATCCCATTCTTGTTTAGAAATGGAAGAGATCGAATGCATACGTCCTGGAATTTGGACCAAATCATTTTCCGTGAGCCCGTTATGCTTCCCTGTGCTGACATCCTTATATTTCTGAATCATTTCTAAACAAGCCTTTTCCAGATCTTGCAGCTTAGCCACTTTGGTTTCGAGGAGCACTTTTTTCTTATTGAGTAGGGCTAATCCACCCTTCTTGTTGATTTTGGGATCTTTAATCTTGTTATAATTGGCAATATTTGAAATTAACTCTTTTAAAGCTGCTTGTTGTTTTATTAAAGATTCCCTTACGGTTTTTAACTCTTCATTTTTACCATTTTTCATTAGATTCAATTGAGAAAGAGGGGCTTGCGATAAATGGATCGTGTAGCCTGGTACAGAAATATTTTCATCCCTTAATTGTTCATTGACTTCAAGGAGGCGTGTATTAAATGATCTATCCAACTCCTCAAGCTCATCTAAGTATTCAATGAATTGATAGGTGGGTTGATGGGACACCTCCAAGCTTTCACAGTAGGCTTCCATGGCCACTTTAAAAGAGGCAGGGGCCTCTATTTTTTCCAAAATGCGTTGAACGCTAAGAAAATCTGGATGCTTTGAAACTTTTGCAACAATGGCTTGCCAAAGAGAGAGCAGAACGGCGTCATTCACTTCGTTGATTTCAATTTTCTTTAAGCTAGACAAGCTTCCTTTATTGATTTCAATCTTTGACAGAAGTTGTGTGGCGGTCTCTTTTGCCGCTTCAATGATTTCTTTTTTATTTATTTGTAGCTCTTCAATCCGCCGTTTTTGATCAGAGGCTTGAGAGGGCCGAAGAAGGACTTCTTCCAACTGTTTTAGCTTAATCTTTTCTGGTCTTAACTGTTCTATTTGTCCAGCCTGCTTGAGAGCCTCTATATCTAGCTGTAGTTTTGTAATATTGGCTTTAACAAATGCCACTTCTTGGTCTGTCAATTCTAAAATTGAATTTTTTGAAAGAGGTAGCAAG
>JAJTHR010000103.1 GCA_021298935.1 Parachlamydia sp.
TCTCTCCTTGTTGATATTCAAAGATATCAACTTCGAAAAGATCTTTTAAATCTGAAGCGCTGACAAATCAACTTTATGGTTTTATTTTTGGGAAATGGTATAAGCTCAGGTAGAACATTGTTTTTTAATATAAAATAATTATTTTTATTAATATCAATTTCTTTTATGACATTTTCAATTTTATTACTAGTTTCTATATTCACAAAAACCCCTTAACTTTTATTGTTTGTTAAATCATGGCATAATTATTTTATTAAATTAAATAACAACAAAAAAAATTACTATGTTAATTATTTTTAGAAAGAATAAAAGATATTTGAGTTAGTTATTTAGCAAATTCCCAAATTTAATGTTAAAAACATAAATAAGTTGAGGAAGTAATTGTAAGAAAATCTAGAAAATTAAAAAAAAGAATATGATAAAGGGTGTCTAAGACACCCTTTAAATCAAAAAATTATTCGGGAAGGTACTCGATGATGCAAGTTGGGGCATTGTCGCCTACGCGAAAGCCCTGCTTGACTATTCGAGTATAGCCGCCGTTGCGGGATGCAAAACGGGTGCCTAAATCATCAAAGAGTTTTGAGATAACAAAACGGTCATCGTTAAACGCATCCGTCTTGCCGTTTTTAGCTGCTCTTTGCTCTTTGGGTGTTAAAGAATTGAAGCGAATCATCAATTCCCCGATAGCCTGTCTTCTTGATGACAATGTATTCTTCTTGGCCAATGTGATCATACGATCGGCATAGCGGCGCAGAGCCTTTGCTTTTGGCACTGTCGTTTGAATACGCTCATTAAAGATTAAAGACTTTAGCATGTTGGCAAACATGCAACGCCGATGAGACGTCGTTCGTCCAAGCTTACATGTTTGATTGAGATGTCTCATATTAAAACCTACTTAGCCTCTTCGTGTTTAACTAATTCTTTTTTCTTTTTCTTTTCCTCCCGAAACTGGCGTACTTTATCCTTTACGTTATCCGGAGTAATTCCAAAGCGGCCTAATTCCATGCCTAAATGAAGTCCCATTTCATGTAATTTTGCCTTAATTTCATTCAGGGATTTTTTCCCAAAATTTCTAAACTCTAACATTCTGCGCTCTGGAATGCAGACAAGCTCAGCTAGAGTTTCAATATTCGCCCCTGTCAGGCAATTTGCCGAACGGACGGAAAGCTCAATTTCATCAATTCCAAGCGAAAGTTTATCCAACAATTCATCTTGGTCACCATCTCCATCCCCGCCTCTTTCATCAAAAGTGAGGGCATAGTTATTGAATTGGTTGAAAACCTCAAAATGGCGTAGACCAATCTGAACAGCAAAGCTGAGTGCTTCTGCAGGAGATATTCTTCCGTCAGTCGTCACTTCAACAATCAGGCGATCAAAATCAGTGTCCTGTCCAACTCTCGTATTCTCTACAAAATAGTTAACGAGACGTACAGGCGAGAAGGGAGCATCGATAAGAATTTCATCGGATGTCTTATCTCTGATCATGTGCCGTTCTGAAGGAACATAACCTCTTCCAAAAGCCACACGTAAATCGATCTGGCGTTTCATAGGCTTCGTTACTGTAAAGAGATGAAGATCGGGATTGACAACGTCAAAATTGCCTTCCAATATAACCTCGCTTAGCGAAACGTCATACTGACCATCATTGCGATCCAAATCGTCTTGCGTCACTTCAACAACTTTTGTTAGGATGCGCGTATCCCTTGAACCCGATACATCTTCCATGGGTAATTTGCGAAGCAATGCACCCTTGAAGTTAAGAATGATATTAGTCATATCTTCGACGATTCCTTCAATCGACATGTACTCATGTGGAATTCCTTCGATGCGCACAGAGATAATTGCAGGAGCTTCTAAAGAAGAAAGCATCATTCTTCTAAGCGCATTACCAATCGTATGCCCAAATCCCCTTTCAAACGGTTCAGCCACAAAACGGGCAAAATTAGATACAGGCGAATCTTGATCGCAGGTAATCTTATGAGGCATTTCAAATTTGCCGTATTTTACTGAAATGAAGTGTCTCTCCTAATAGTTGATCTTAAACACGACGACGTTTACGTGGACGACATCCATTATGCGGTACAGGCGTCGTATCTCTAATTGCTGTAATCATCAAGCCAGCGCTTTGCAATCCACGTACGGCTGATTCTCGACCGGCCCCAGGCCCTTTTAAGTTGACTTCAACTTCTTTCATCCCCATCGATGCAGCAATTTTCGCAGCATCTTGAGCAGCGACTGTCGCAGCAAAAGCAGAGGACTTACGTGAACCAGAAAAGTTCACTTTACCCCCTGATGCCCAAGCGATAACGCGCCCTGAAGGATCAGTAATGGCAATAATCGTATTGTTAAAGGTAGCTTTAACGTGTGCGATTCCTGATGGAACATTTTGAAGAACTTTTTTCTTCGTCTTCACATTTTTTTTATTTGCTGCGGGTTGCTTACTCAAAGCAGAGAACTCCTATTCTTATTTTTTCTTGTTAGCAACAGTCTTACGACGGCCTTTACGCGTTCTCGAATTTGTTTTAGTACGCTGTCCCCGAACCGGCAGTCCAAGACGGTGGCGCGTTCCTCGATAAGAGTGTATGCTAATTAAACGTTTGATATTGTTCTGAACCTGGCGGCGAAGATCTCCTTCAACGATGTATTCAGAAGTAAGCAGACCGTTTAATCTAGCCATGTCATCTTGCGTCAACTTATTTGCGCGCAGGTTAGGGTCAAGCCCTAGCTTTGCTATAATCTCATTTGACAAATGTCGGCCAATTCCATATAGATATGTCAAGCTGATTTCTAGTCTTTTGTTATCTGGTATATCGATACCTATAATTCTAGGCATTGAGGTCTCCTAATTTTTTCGAAAAACGAATTGTAAATAATATACTAATTCTAATTATTTTGCAACGTCAAACCGTCTCATTTTCACTTAAAACATAGCCTACCAGTATAACTAGTCGAGCTCCTGTTTGAAAATAGAGCTTTTAGCGTCAGCGCACACGTCCTTTCTTCATAAAGCCATCATAGCGCTTCATTAAAAGATGGGACTCAACTTGTTTCATTGTATCTAATACAACACCTACCAGAATCAATAGGGTCGTTCCGCCAAAAAAGTAACTGATCGTCTGCGGAACCCCTAAAACTCTCCCAATCATTGAAGGCAGAATAGCAATCAGAGCTAAGAAAACCGCACCTAATAAAGTGATGCGATTCATTGTCGACTCTAAATAATCTTGCGTAGGCTTTCCTTGGCGAATCCCAGGGATAAAGGCCCCATTCTTCTTCATATCAGATGCAATTTGGTCAGGCCTAAATTGCGTTGCTGTCCAAAAATAAGTGAAAAAGATAATCAGTCCGACAAAGAAGAGCATGTAGAGTGCTCCACCAGGCGAAATCAAACTAGCTACTTCACCAAACCAATTCCCACTTCCAATAAAAGTTGCCAAAGTAGCTGGAAACATGAGCAAGGAAGAGGCAAAAATAACAGGAATAACACCTGCATAGTTAATTTTTAAGGGAATATATGAATTTCCCCCTTGAACTTCTTTTCTTCCCACAACCCGTCTAGCGTGCTGAAGAGGAATGCGTCGATGTCCTTGGATGACAAGGATTGTCGCAATTGTCACAAGGACAAATACTGCAGCTAAAACAAGAATTGAAGAGAGGGTCATCTGGCCCGGCTGCTGGGAATCCAGATTCAATTGCTGCAAAATAATGCCCATGGCACTAGGAATTTGCGAAAGCACACCCAGGCATATAATCAAGCTAATTCCGTTTCCAATTCCTTTTTCAGTGATTTGCTCACCCACCCACATGAGAAACATGGTTCCAGTCGTCATAGTGAAAATGGTAATTAAATAAAACAGCCAGGGTACTCCAAAGGCTGTAATGTCTAATAATTCCCCTGCCACAATGCCTGGTCTAGATAAATTCATCTGAATGGCATATTTTGCAAAAAGCGCCGATTGCACACAGGAGAGAATAATTGTAAGAAAGCGAGTCCAACGATTAACTTTTCTTTTCCCGGATTCTCCATTTTCCCGAATTTCTCTCTGCAAGCTTGGAATGAGCGCCACTAACAGCTGCATGATAATTGAAGCTGAAATATAGGGGGTGACGCTCAAAGCGATGACAGTCATCTGCGAAAAGGCGCCGCCTGAGAAAATATCTACCATTTGGAAAAGATTCTGACTACCCCCTGTGGCATGTTTAAAAAAACTTACAGCAATCTCACCATTAATCCCAGGAACCGGAATGAAAGTTCCTATCCTGCAGACCGCCAGCATGAGAAGGGTAAACAAAATCTTTGTCTTAAGTTCAGGTATCTGAAAAACGCGTTGTAATCCGTTCAGCATTTGTCTATCATCGGGTTATAGGTTGAAAAGAAAAACTATTTTTCAATTTCAAAATGGATTTTCGCATGCGTTAATTTTTCGCGTGCACTATCAGAAATTGCATTGACGTAGATTTTTAAATTCTTTGTCAATTCGCCATTACCTAGTAGCTTAATCCCATTTGTTTTTCCACTAATAATTCCACGCTCTCTTAGACTCAGCTCGTTGACAGTTTCCCCATCTTGAAAAATGGCGTCAATCTGATCAAGGTTGATAACGTCTAATTCGCGTCTGAAGCAGGCATTGCTAAATCCTCGGATAGGCAATTTCATGAATAAAGGCATCTGACCGCCCTCTTTTCCCCATCTTCTTTTATAACCAGAGCGTGATCCAGCACCTTTTTCACCGCGTCCGCATGTCTTTCCTGATTTTGAGCCAATACCGCGGCCCACTCGTTTACGGGCTTTGCGTACACGGCATGTATCTTTGAGTGTATTTAAATTCATCATAACTCTCCTACAGCCCTCTTCTCTGCTTAATTTCTTGTCTTGGAAGTAATTCTCCAAGCGCTTTAAAAGTTGCTTTTACTTGGTTGATCGGATTGCTGGACCCTAAATTTTTAGCCATTACGTCCTTCACTCCGGCAAGTTCTAGCACTGCACGGACTTTTGAACCAGCAATAACGCCTGTTCCTACAGGAGCCGGCTTAAGCAAGACGGTCGCTCCATCCCAGTGAATCTTCACTTCATGGGGGATAGTTGTCCCTTCCATTGGACAGCCGATCATGTTTTTGCGTGCTGCTTCGCCCCCTTTACGAATGGCGTCTGTTAACTCATTTGCCTTCGCAAAACCGTAGCCCACACGTCCTTTGCCATCTCCAACTAAGATAAGAGCAGAAAAGCTAAATTTACGCCCCCCTTTCACAACCTTAGCACAGCGATTGATATACAAAACTTTTTCTGTGATGTCGCTTTCAGGTTTCTCTCTTTCCTTTCTTGGAGACTCATTGTTCTTTGCCATGACTCTTCCTTATTCCTTCTTAAAATTGTAGTCCGCCAGCACGAGCTGCGTCGGCAAGCTCGGCTAAAACGCCATGGTATTTAAAAGGTCCACGATCGAAGACCACTTCTTTGATATTTTTGCTTTTCGCAATTTCTGCAATCTGTTCGCCTAATTTGCGTGCAGAAGCTTTATTCTTCTTATTAAATTCAGTGTTGCGATTTTCCTTAGTAAACGTAGCGGTACCACCGAGCGTTCTTCCGGACTCATCATCAATCAGCTGAGCTTGAATGTGATTATTGCTTTTTACAACGCACAAACGGGGTTTTTCACTATTTCCACGCAATTTTTTTCGTACGCGATAGGCCCGCTTAGTGCGCAGCGTTGTTTTTTTTTCAGATTGACTAGCCATAGGTTCCCTTAAGCTTATTTCTTAGCAGCTGCTTTTCCTGCTTTCTTACGTACATATTCTCCTACATAGCGAATTCCCTTCCCTTGATAAGGTTCAGGAGGACGCTTACTGCGAATAGTCGCAGCGAATTGCCCAATCAGGTGCTTGTCGAAACCGGAAATTGTAATTTGCGTATTTTTCTCAACTTTCACCGTCAATCCTTTAGGGATAGGCAGCTTTGTTGGATGAGAAAAACCGAGTTGCAAATCAAGAAGTTCTCCCTGAACTGCTGCACGGTAACCAACCCCAATCATTTCCAGTTTCTTTTCGAATCCCTCGGATGTTCCTACAACCATATTATGGATGAGTGTACGATAAAGACCGTGGAAGTGTGCCAAATCAGCCTCTTCATCGGCTAAAGAGACTAAGACCTCATTTCCTTCGACTTTTACGTCAATTCCGGGAACTATTTTTTGAGTTAAAGATCCTTTGGGACCTTTCACTGCAATTTCATCATTTGATACTTTAACCTCAACGCCTGAAGGAAGAGGAATGGGTAATTTACCTTTACGAGACATGATCACTTACTCCTTCAACGTTACCAAATCAAACACAATAGTTCGCCGCCAATTCCACGCTGGGTGGCTTCCTTTCCCGCCATTACACCTTGCGATGTAGAGACAATAGAAAGTCCCATGTTTCCATAAAAACGTGGAATGTCATGGTGGCCGACGTATTTGCGTAAGCCTGGTTTTGAAATTCTTTTTAAGCCTTTAATGACCGGGTATCTTCCATTTGTATATTTCAAAAACAAACGGATGGTGCCCCTTTGGTTCTCATCTACTTTAACTAGATAATTTTCAATAAACCCTTGATTTTTTAGGATTTCAGCAAGGGTTTGCTTCATTTTGCTCCAGTTGATATCGACATAGCGATGATAAGCTGCCGTGGCGTTGCGAATCCTTGTGAGGAAATCGGCTACTGGGTCGCTGACTGCCATAATTCCTTCTCCTATTAAGCTGCTACCAAAATTGGTAAATTTTTAAATGGAACGCCTAGTAATCTTAAGAGCTCAACACATTCTTCGTCTGTCACGGCGCTTGTCACAAATGTAATATGCATTCCTTGCGGTCTTTTTACTTCATCCAAATTGATTTCTGGGAAGATTTGCTGATCGTCTAATCCTAAGGTAAAGTTACCCATTCCGTCGCATTTTGAGGGAAAGCCTCTAAAATCGCGAATACGGGGACAAACAATATTAACAAATCGATCAATAAAATCATACATTCTTTGTCCTCGCAAAGTCACCTTAATGCCAATTGGCTGGTCTTCACGAAGCTTAAAGTTAGAAATCGCTTTTTTGGCTTTCGTAATGATTGGCTTTTGGCCTGAAAGCATTGTCATTTCTTTGACGCAATCCTGAATAGAATTTTTGTCTTTAGAAGCTTCTGCAATACCCATATTGATCACGATCTTTTTCAAGCCCGGGATCTTCATCGGATTGCTGTATCCAAACTTCTCTTGCAATGCTGTCTTTACTTCAGCTTGATATCTTTTTTTTAACCTAGACATTGTTTCTTTCTACTCACTTAGGTTTTTTTACTGAACGGTAGACTACTTCCTGATCGTCTTTCTTATAGACTAACTGACGATGTCCTTGTTCATTCGCACGAACTTTTAATTTAACCCCAGCATCCCCTTCAACGCATACTTTTAGATTTGAAAGGTGAATGGGTCTTTCAATTTCAATGATTCTGCCCTTTGGAGCATCCTGGGTACGCTTCACATGTTTCTTACGCATGTTAAGCCCTTGCACGATGATTTTATCACCATTGCAGGATTGCACAATGCCCGTTTGGCCGCGGCTGTTGCCGGAAATGGCTACTACGGTATCACCCTTGCGAATTTTTTTTGATCCACTTGGTTTTTTTTCCATTATTGTCATCGCCTCATTAATTATATCACTTCTGGTGCCAGAGAACTAATTTTTAAAAAGTCTCTATCACGAACTTCTCTTGCAACAGGCCCAAATATACGAGTCCCTTTAGGATTTCTTTTGTCATCAATCAACACGCAGCTATTGGTATCAAAACGGATTTTGGTCCCATCTTTGCGTTTAATGTAGGACTTGGTCCTGATAATGACGACTTTGACTACATCGCCTTTTTTCACGCTTCCTTCCGGATGCGCGTCCTGGACAGAAGCAACCACAATATCACCCACATGGGCGTAGCGTCGCTTCGAACCGCCTAATACTTTAAAACATTTTACCCGTTTAGCTCCCGAGTTATCCGCAACTTCGAGCTCGGTTTCTTGCTGAATCATGATCTAATAACTCCAACGATTAATTTAAAAGCCGATACATGCTGCATGTACTCAGGCAACGACTCTCCATCTTTTTAATTTAGATAGAGGACGGGTTTCCATAATTTTTACTTCATCGCCTACTTGCAAAGGAGCAGACTCATTATGCGCGTAGTATTTTTTACCACGTGTCACAATTTTCCCATATTGGGGATGGCTGAAGGTACGCTCTACCTTGACAACAACAGTCTTCTGCATTTTGTTGGAAACGACGATTCCCTTTTTAACCTTGCGGTTGTTTCTTTCCTGTTCCATCTTTATCCTTGCTGCTGTTGATCTTGTTGTGCGCGACGCTTCTCAGAGAGAACAGTCAGCAAACGAGCGATATCTTTGCGGGCGTGCTTAATTTCGTGTGGTTTTTCCCTTTGCTTTTGGGCACGGAAAACATTACGAACTTCAAACAACTTTTTGCAAGATTGTTCATAAGCTGATTCTAGCTCTTCGATACTTTGATCTCTTAATTCTTTCGCTTTATACATATTTCCTCAAACCTGTTCTACACGTTCAACAAAGCGCGTTTTCAACCCAAGTTTGGCTGCTGCTCTTCGCAAAGCGCTTTGTGCCATATCTTTGGGAACGTTTGCCACTTCAAAAAGGATACGACCTGGGCGAACTACTGCTACCCAATGGTCGACAGCCCCTTTCCCTTTACCCATCCTGACTTCAGCAGGTTTTTTTGTAATTGGTTTGTCTGGGAAAATGCGGATCCAAACCTTACCTCTTCTCTGAAAGAAGCGGTTGATTGCCACGCGGCAAGCTTCGATCTGCTGGTTGGTAATCCAACCTCTTTCCAGGACTTGAATTCCATACTCGCCAAAGTGGACAAAGTTTGCTCCTTTGCTCAACCCGGCGTAGTGACCTTTTTGCATCTTGCGATGCTTTGTTCTTTTAGGCATTAAAGGCATGTCTTAAGCCTCCTTCCTTGCTAAGTTATCTTCACCGCGATAGATCCAGACTTTTACGCCGATACTACCATAGGTAGTTTCTGCACGGCCGGTCGCATAATCAATATCAGCGCGAAGCGTATGAAGAGGCGTGCTGCCTTCTTTATACCATTCAGTACGGGCAATTTCTGCTCCACCTATTCGACCTGAAAGCTGTACCTTGATCCCGAATGCACCTGCGTCAATAGATGACTGCATGGCTTTTTTCATTGCTCGTCTGAAAGGAATACGTCTTTCAAGTTGCTTAGCAATGCTATCAGCCACAATTTTTGCATCCATATCAGGGCGCTTGACTTCTTCTACAGAGACCCACACTTCTTTGCCGGTCAATTTATTGAGTTCAGCCTTCATGATATCGATTTCAGCACCTTTTTTACCGATCACAAGACCTGGCCTGGCTGTTACGATTGTCACTTCAATTTTATCGCTCATGCGTTTAATTTTAATGGAAGAGACACCCTGTAGGGCTGGTTTCTTCAACAAATGCGCACGCACCTTCTGATCTTCGATCAGCAAATCTCCAAATTCTTTCTTGTTAGCAAACCACTTGGAGCGCCAATCGCGAGTTCGAACCAGACGGAAACTTATTGGGTTGACTTTTTGTCCCATTTCCTACACTCCTTCAAGATTGCTTACGATCACTGTAAAGTGGCTTGTTCTTTTCATAATAGGATGGCGTCCTCCCCTGTTTTTGGGTTTGGCACGCTTTAACGTTGGACCCGCATCCACACGCACTTCAGAAACTTTGAGGTTTTCTTTCCTCATATCCATATTTTCAGCATTAGCGACTGCGCTGTCTAAAGTCTTTTTTAACAACCGGCCA
>JAJTHR010000121.1 GCA_021298935.1 Parachlamydia sp.
TAAATTTCTTTGTGTTGATTCAGTTGCACGCAGTAATGTGGCCGATACGGGATTTTGACTATTTGTTGATGCAATAATATTGTCTATCGTTTCTTTATTATTATTGATTATCACTTTGACTAATACAGATCTTTCATCCGTTATGTCGCCAGTATGACTCTTGAAAATAGAATATGAAGTTTGAAGACCATTTACAATTTGAACATTTTCAATTGCCAATTTTTTTCCAACTTGATTTGGTGACTCTGCAATTATTGTGATTCCATTATTTAACCACCAGAAATCCTTTTCTTCAATAGTTTCAATTGTAGATTTTATTTTTTTATTTACATCTACTTCACCTTGAAAATGTCGGATGTTACTTTCAAATAGGTCATCACGAATCTCTGAAGTTTCAGAGGTTAAAAAACTTTTATAATCCGCTAGCTTTACAGTTCCAACATAACCAATTCCAAACTCCTTATAACTGGTCGAAAGTGGCTGTTCTTTAAATTCTAAAGTCAACCTATTCGTTTTATGTGCTTGATATAATTTTAGTAATTCTGAGCAACTATAATTTGAATAGGTAATATTCTCATTAGAAAAAATTCTTTTTGTTAGTGCTTTTAACTGATCTACTTTACTGCTAAAGGCTCCATTTATTTCAATTTCAGATGCATTGCAGGCATAAATGAAGTCGATATAAATTTTTCCGCCACTTATTGCAGTTTTTTGCCAAACTTGGTTGACCAACAGAGCCAATGTTACCAAATCTGCATTGAATCTTGTCAGCAATGCCGTTTCGTTCTTTTCCAAATCAAATAATTCCGGTAAAGTGGTAATTAACTTGTCCAATGGAGCCTCCTTAAATGAGTTTTCCTTTTTACATTGTGAGATAATAAATCGACTGTTGGTTTTATTCGAAAATGTGTATTCACTTAATTCATCAATTGACTCTATTACTTCATCATCTATTAGTACAATTATTGAATCAATACCTCCATCATTTCCACCGTCAACAATTGAATTTAGTATATTTTCATAACTCAAGTCATAAACTTTTGTCGTCTGAGTTAAGCTAAATAATTCAAATATTTCGCTGTCTCTTAATTCAATTTCATTTGCTGTTTTGAATTGGGTCAAACACCCTTCTAATATAATTCTGTTGTTACTCATTGTCTTGTTGTTTGTCGTTTTAAAATTGGCTATAACGTATTGCTAAGTACTTCAAAATCCTACTTATCCTTCCTAAAATAAAAAATTCGTCGCTACCTGACCTCAGGACTTTTACCCGTTTTTCAGGGTATTTTTCCTAGTGAAATAGCAGTATTTTCTCTAAACCCTTAAAAAACAAGGGTTTTTAAATTATGTGTCGTCACGTCAAGGCATAAAAAAAACGGCGCTGGGTGGCGCCGCTTTGCTTATTTGTAAATAGGTTCTTACTTAAAGTTGATTTACTATTATTCTTTTGTAAAAAATGACATTCAATTAAATACTATTTTACTGGGATAATCTCACATTTTAAAAAGAGGTTCGATTTTATTTTAGGAAAGAATATCCAATCGCAAATGAATACCATGTTTTGTTGTGATAGATCCAATCATCTGCGTATCCACTTGCATAGTCTCTTCCAAAAACAAACCCAAGTGTAAGTCTATTCGTTTGAATAACGATACCAGTAGCCCAAGTCCACCCTGGTGTTATTCCAGATTTAATGTCTGCGGTTCCAACATTGGTTGTTGTATTTTCATTCACATTAATAAATGATAATCCCAAAACAGCTGGAATGGTTATGTATGTAGGACTGTACTTAGAAATCCTTTTTCTTATGCCTCCATATGCACCAACAGTAACATCGGTAGTCATTTGAAAGTTTTCTTCTCCTTGTTTTGGTCTCAACTTAAATGGTAATGTTAATTGACCAGCTGTGATTTGATAGTTTCTTATTTTTTTGAAATTAATCGAGTAAAGCGGTTTCTTCTCTATTTTTTCAAAATCTTCTTTGAGTATACAAAGAATTTTTCCATTTTTAGTTTCAATAGGATGCCTTACTGGGTCATTTTCGGTAAGTCCCTGTGATACAGATCGATTACTTTTTCTTTGTTGACCATTTTTATAGTTTGGATATGTAACAACAATATAAATTTTATTTTCTATACTCACTTCTTCCCAATCTGTATTTATAAGAAAGCCTGTAGTAGAGTAAAAAATGGTGTCTTTAAGTATTTGATATCTATTGTTAACTTCATAAAAATTAGCCCTTCCCGTTAACTCATAATAGTTTTTTCTTTCAAAATCTTTGTCTTGATCTTGTGCATAAACAATGGTTGAAATAGTGAGTAAAACAAAATTTAGTAATAGTCGTTTCATATTATTCATTATTTAGTTGATTAGTAATCAAATCATTTAGATTAAGTCGTAATAGATTTTACATCTTAAGACAATCTAAATTATAACTTCCCAACCACCCCAACCTCAGTATTTCCCCCCATTTTCCAAAGTATTTTTCCCCTACATTTACGGTATTTTTCCTATTTTCTAGGAAATACAGGGTTTTGCAAGGGCTTGAAAATTAATTATATAGCAAAAAAAGAAGCCGTCTCACAACTTGAGACGGTTTTTTTTTACGTTTTTTCTTGCATAAAAGAGTTGCAATTTGTATATTTATATCTGATTTACAGATGATTAGACATGAATTTCAAACACTACAATCAACGTCAAACCACACTTTTACCTTATTCGTTTGACGATTTTATTTTTGAGAAACATCCAGTTCGAGTTGTTGACCAAGTAGTTGAGTCAATAAACATTCAGCCATTGTTAAAAGCATACAGTAAAGAAGGTAATCCAGCCTATCATCCAAAAATGTTACTAAAAGTAATGTTGTATGCTTATATGACTAACATCTATTCTTCTCGAAAGATAGAATTAGCTGTAAGGGAGAATATCAATTTTATGTGGTTGACTGGCATGAACATAGTTGACCATAATACTATTAATCGATTCAGAAGCAACAAACTTAAAGACAGTTTTAAAGAAATTTTCAAGCAAGTGGTTTTAATGTTAGCATCAGAAGGATTTATTTCTTTAAAACAAATTTATACAGATGGCACAAAGATAGAAGCACAAGCAGGTAGATATACCTTTATTTGGGGTAATAGCATCAAAACAAATAAAACCAAAATGCTTACACAATTAGAAGATTTATGGAATTATGCTCAAAGCATCTCCAATGATGATGACCCAAATCCAGAACCGCCTGAGTTCAAAGAAATCAGCAAAGAAGTTATTCAAAAAACTGTTGAGCAAATAGACGCTAAACTATCCGGCAATGAAAAAGCTTCATCAAAATCCAAAGCAAAACTTCGTTACATCAAACAAAACTTTGAAAAAAATCTTCAAAAGTATGAAGAACAAGAAGCTATTTTGGGCGATAGAAATTCCTATAGTAAAACCGATCCAGATGCTACTTTTATGCGAATGAAAGAAGATCATATGAAAAACGGACAGTTAAAACCTGGCTATAACGCACAAATATCAACTGAAAATCAAATCATAGTTAATTATACTTTACATCAAAACCCAACAGATACTAAAACTTTACAACCACATTTAGAAAATCTAAAAGAAACTTACGGAGAGGAAGTTTTTCAAGAACTACAAGACATTACTGCCGATGCAGGCTATGGAAGTGAAGAAAACTATGATTATTTAGAA
>JAJTHR010000117.1 GCA_021298935.1 Parachlamydia sp.
ATTTTTCATCGGCATCTTTTGCGTCCCAGCTCATTGCTCGATCTTGCAAACTTATCCAAGTTTGCTGCGATCTCCGCAATGTACTGGGACATAAAATCTCGCCGCCAAAAATTTAAGAACCTACCCGCGCGCGGTATATCTACTTAGCACTTTCAGGTAGAGAAACCCAAAACTCAGGTTGATAATAAAAAGGAGATAGAAGAAAATCACACCCTCCCTAAAGAGGCACCTATGTCATTTTATCAAAAAGCTGATCTTCTTCCCGATGACCCAATCCTTGGCTTGCCCGTTTTATTTGCTGCCGATCCAAGGCCTGATAAGATCAATTTAGGTATTGGCGCCTATAAAACAGCCGAAGGCTTTCCGCATCTTTTAAATACGGTTAGGAAAGCTGAAAATCTGCTTATGCAAAAGCAGTTGAATAAAGAATACCTGCCCATTGAAGGAGACCCTGAATTCATCAAGCATTCCCTCAGGCTGCTGTTTGGCAATTCCCATCCGATCTTTCAAACGGGCAATTTTTTCGCCGCTCAAACAATTGGCGCCTCCGGGGCTTTACGGCTGGCGGGCGAGCTATTGCATATGCTGGTAGGGAAGACAATTTTCCTTTCTCAGCCCTCCTGGTCCAACCACAAGCAGATCTTTGAAAAAGCAGGCTTGAAAGTCGGAAGTTATCCTTACTATGATATGCAAACACAGGATCTGGATTTTTCCGGGATGTGCGCAGCGATTCAAAACATGCCAGCCCGCAGTGCCATTCTTTTGCATGGCTGCTGCCATAATCCAACCGGAGTTGATCCTACATTTGAACAATGGAAAGAACTCTCTGAACTGATCATGAAACAGAATTTGATTCCCCTATTCGATACAGCCTACCAGGGCTTCGGCCAGGATTTGGACCAGGATGCCAAAGCCATCCGCTATTTTGCCGCTCAAGGGCATGAGTGTATCATTACTTATTCGTTTTCTAAAAATTTCGGCTTGTACGGGGAGCGCGTCGGATTCATTTGCGTCCTATCCAATGACCTGGCGCTCATCCCTCCGATCGCAAGCCATATTAAATACCTGATCCGCTGCAGCTACTCGAATCCTCCACTGCAGGGAGCCCGCATCGTCACAACGATTTTGAAGTCCACCGAACTGATGCTTGAGTGGAAAAAAGAGCTTGTCAATATGTGTGAGAGGGTGCGTGAAATGCGCAAAGCCTTGATTGCGGCTCTCTATGTGCAAGGTCTCAAAAATTTCTCGCCGCTCGCCAAGCAAAAAGGGCTTTTTTCATTTTGCGGACTGACCCCCGAGCAAGTGCTACGTTTAAGGGAGGAAGCCGGTATTTACATGCCAAGCAATGGACGGATCAACGTTGCCGGGATCAATACGTATAATGTAGAAACAATCGCTAAAGCCATATTATCAGTCATGTAAAATGGTGCGCAAAAAATTTGCCTATACCTATCTTTTTATCATCCTTTTACTGCTAGTCACGATGGGATTGTCCAGAAAAACCTCTGACAAAATGAGAGGCCGGACCGCCACCCTGCTTGCCCCTTTTTGGGAAATGGTTCTGCAGGCAAAACATAAAGTCGTCCATCCCTTTCAGCCCTCTCCCTCGCTAGAAAGGCTTACATTAGAGGAAGAAATAAACAAACTTGAGCTAGAAAACCAGTTATTGCTTCAGGACAACAAATCTTTGCTCGAACAGCTGCATGGAAAGGCTTTTTACAAGGCTGTCATTCCAGGACGGGTTCTCTTCCGCACAATGGATAGCTGGAACCGCTCCCTGTGGATCAATGTCGGCGAGGAAGAAAACGTGGCGCTGCATAGCCCGGTTCTTTCAGAAGGGGCCCTAATCGGCATGATCGACTATGTCGGCAAAAAGCAGTCTAGGGTACGGCTGATCACTGATCCCCGCCTAACCCTATCGGTCCGCGCCCTACGCGGGGGCGAACAGGAAGTCCTCATTGCCGAGCAGGCAGAAATGCTTCAGCATCAGCTCAAGAGAAAGGGGAAAGGGGCATCTCGCATTGATTTTGAGCCTTTAATCGCTCAACTTGAAGAATTAAAAAGCCATTTGCAAGGAATAAAAAAAACATGGTATTTGGCCAAGGGAGAAATTCGGGGCAGCAACGAGCTCTCTCTTAAGGGAACAGGCTTCAATTATGACTTTCCCGATGAAAAGGGGGGGCCCTATGATTTACGTGAAGGCTTTCACTTGCCTA
Organism: Parachlamydia sp.; assembly: GCA_021298935.1. GTDB lineage: Bacteria > Chlamydiota > Chlamydiia > Chlamydiales > Parachlamydiaceae > Protochlamydia. The sequence continues at coordinate 2,217 of JAJTHR010000117.1, forward strand.
AACAAGGAGCTGCCATCCCCCTTGTCAAGGTGCATGATATTCTTGTCACAACAGGGCTGGATGGAATCTTCCCTGAAGGACTGAGGGTAGCCAGGGTGGAAAAAATCCTTCCCCTAAAAGAAGGGGATTATTTTTTCGAGCTGGAGGCCGCCCCCTTAAGCAGCCACATTGAAGGGCTATCGCTTGTGTTTGTCCTTCCTCCTACCGGCCTTGACATTCATGAAGCAAAATATAATAGGTCCCTATGAAGCAATCAATCGGCATCCTTATCCCCACTTACCAAGGGGCAAGGCACCTTCCTCATTGCCTTCCACCCCTTCTTGAATCCTCCTTAAAGCCTGCAATTCTAGTGATTGATTCGTCATCGAAAGATGGAACCGCGGATCTGGCGAAAAAAATGGGCGCCCAGGTAGCTGTGATCCCGCAAAAAGAATTCAATCACGGCCGGACGCGGGAGAAAGGAAGGCTGCTATTGGGGACTGACATCGTTATCATGCTCACGCAGGATGCCTACCTGACCTCTTCCTCTGCCCTAGAAAAGCTGATTGCCCCGTTGGTTAGCAAAGAGGCTTCCGTTGCCTATGCCAGGCAGCTCCCCCACAAGTGCGCCGGCTTTTTTGAGACATTTCCGCGGGAATTTAATTATCCCCCTGTCAGCAATCTCAGAAGCCTGAAAGATGCCTCCGAGTATGGCCCCTACACTTTTTTTTGTTCGAATTCCTGTGCAGCCTATACAAATAGAGCCCTGGATCAGATTGGCGGATTTAAGGAAGTTCTTTTCGGTGAAGACACTCTGGCTGTTGCAGAAATGCTGCATAAGGGATATCGAATTGCCTATGTGGCTGAGGCGGAAGTGCACCATTCCCATAACTACACCATAAAAGAGGAATTTGCACGGCATTTTGACATGGGACTTGCTCGCAAAAGCTGCCAGACGCTGCTGCAGGCAGGGGGAAAAGATTCAAAGCGAGGCCTAGCCTATGTCAAAGCCCTCTTTAAAGTACTGGCAAAAACGCATCCGTCCTACCTTCCGTATGCAGTCATACAAACGGCAGCCAAGTATTGCGGCTACAAATTGGGCCAATTAAGTGAGAACGCACCAAGATGGTTTAAAAAACGTCTGAGCAGCCAAAAGAGTTATTGGTAACGTTATCACTTAAGAAGCCTAAGCTCTTAAGTGATAAATTGCTCTGTTGCTCCTCTCTACGTTCTCCTGCTGCTTCTTGTGGTTAATCTTTAACTCACCTCTGCCAAAAGGAGCAAAATGAAAGCCAAGAGATTTTGAAAAATCAATTAATTCAAAAAGCGCAGCAATATTTTACTAATATTGCGAGCATTTTTGAAGTTAATTGAGATTCAAAAGATCTGCTTTTTCATCTGCTACTTGTCCGTAAGGTGAGTCTTTAAATGAGACGTTATACCATTTCCCGAAATTAAAATCATAAATTTGACTTGTGATCACCTTCATCTTTAAAAGATCTCTCCTTGTTGATATTCAAAGATATCAACTTCGAAAAGATCTTTCAAATCTGAAGCGCTGACAAGTCAACTTTATGGTTTTATTTTTGGGAAATGGTATTAGAAGTAATAAGCCAGGCCTAGCTTAACCCCTTTTCCACGCAGGCCATGTTTCTCTTTGGATAAAGTAATGTTATAACCCGCCCCTAAATTGACTGCCCAATTGGGCGTCATTGTATACTCAAGCCCCAAGGCATAGTTGGGTCCTTGCGTATGGCTCTTATCCGAGACAAAAGGTTTTATTTTAGTATGGGTATGGCTCCAGGCATACTGGTACAATCCATTTAATGTTAAACCCTCCCAAAATTGATAGGAAAATTCCAAAGCCACAAAAGGACTATTAGAGCGAAATCTCTCTTTCAAATGAAAAACACCCAGTTCTTCAATATCAATATGGGTATGCAAATAAGTAAAAGTCACACCCACATAAGGAAGAATGGAAAAACAGGAAGAGACGGGAACATACTGTCCAACACCAATTGTAAAGGCAGCGATTTCGCTTTTATGGTTGCCCTCGCCATAGAGGAAACCTGGTTTCAGGCTTAGTCCTCGCCAACCGACAAGTGTGGCGTCCCCTTTGATAGCCCACATGGATAATTCTTCTTCCGTTTTTCCTGATTCAAGAATATCGATCGAGAGGTAAGCAGGCCCGACATCCACCTTTCCTTTCACTTCCCCTTGGAGGGAAGAAAACAAACCGATTGCGATTGCAAATGCATATTTCATCATAGTTATAAATCCTCTATTACCATTTTACTAAAGGAGGCATTGAGCAAAGAATGGCTTCCGGATTGCCTCCTGATTGAAAGCCGAATTTAGTTCCCCTGTCATAAATCAAATTGAATTCCGCGTAGTGGGCTCTCAACTCAAATTGGCGCTCTTTTTCGGATTCTGTAAAGGGGACATGCACCCGATTGTGATAGATGGGAAGCACTGCTTTTAAAAAAGACTCACCAACCGCTTCCCAGACTTTTCGATCGTCTTCGAAATGGCCCGTATTATAATGATCGAAAAACAATCCGCCCACCCCTCTTTCCTTTTGGCGATGCGGAATATAAAAATACTCCTTTGCCTGGCTTGAAAAAAGAGGGTACAACTGCTCTCCAAAAGGATCGAGGGCTCTTTTTGCCATAGAATGAAAATGCAACGTATCCTCTTCATAAGGAAATCCCATGGGGGTTAAATCATAACCGCCCCCAAACCAGCATTTCTCCTGTGTTTCAATGAATCGAATATTAAAATGAACGGTAGGGGCATGTGGATTTTGCATATGGGTGATCAGGCTAATGCCTGTTGCAAAGAAGGGACCCTTTCCATCGGCTAAAGGAAAGTTTGGGCCTCCGACCCCCGACCAGTTAACTGCTGCCTTTTCAAAAACATTACCTCTTAATAAGGCAATCTCCCCTCCCCCTTCTTCTTTGTAGTTCCAAGTTTTTCTTTCAAAGGAAAGTCCTTCAATTTCCTCAAAGGCAAAAATAATTTTTTCCCTCAGGTTTTTAAGGTAATCGATCAGTGAAGCGCGGCTGGAATGAGGAAAGGACATAAAAATTCCTAATAAAAAATAGGAATACTTTAAAAATTTCCATCATTTTTAACCACAATTTTTTATAAAAATCCTTTACTGAAAAAATACAAAGAATTAGTCATTATTTTTAAACAACCTGAATTTTGGGTTCAGATTAACAATCAATAAGGAAAAACAAGTGACAATTAAAAAACTCTCAAAAATTGTTTCTGCGCTTTGTGATCCACACGCAAAGCGGATTGTCATTTTACTCTTTCCAGAATAACCTGAGCCTCTTCCCGGTCGATAAGAATAAAGGAATGAAGGGCAGCTTCATAGCAATACACATCTGCTTTGGCGATATCAAACCACCAGCCATGTAAGCGTACCTTTTTTTTTTCCAGCCGATCAGCAATAAAAGCATGGCTTCTTAAATGGTCCATTTGCTGAAGCACATTCATTTGCGACAGCTGGTTGTGTGGAGATAACTCCTTATCAATCGCCCCCTTTTCCTTTAGTCTTGTGTAAGAATGCACGCCCCATTGCAGCCAGGCTGCAAGATGGGGGGAGGAGCGCTCATCCACTCCTTCGATAATCGCTTGCATGGCCCCGCATTCGGAATGGCCGCAGATGACAATATCCTTGACTTGCAGCGAATGAGTGGCAAATTCTAATGCGGCCAAGGGACTATTTTCCGCTTGAGCGGACAAGGGGGGCACCATGTTGCCGATATTGCGCAAGACAAACAGATCCCCCGGATTTGTCGAAGCAAACAAATTAGGCACTACACGGCTATCACAGCAGGCAATAAAGAGGACGTCAGGTTTATGGCCGAGTGCAAGCTGGGCAAAAAGTCGGCGGTAATCATCTGTTAAATTTTTTCGAAATTCAACGATCCCTTCAACTAAATTTTTCATTGTAACCTTAACTTTGGATTTAAAAGGATATTTATCCCGGCAGTTAATTACCAGGGTTTAATTCTTGATTTTTAGCGTATTCCGCCCTATCCTTGTTCCTTTTTTGAACGCTGATTCCTCATATGAACCGTTTTAAATTCTTATTCCTAACTCTAATTGCCTTGAAGGCCACCTCCTTGGTTGCTTTTTGCCAGCATGACGAGCAAACGAATCTGATGCAAGATCTGCTGACAGTCAATTATTGGAATCAAAAACGATGCGAGCGGCTGCCCGTCACATTCAATCACTTGCTCCAAGGAGGCTACATCAATATGCCCTCTGCCAGAATGGGAACGGAGGGGGAAATAGGAGCAGGCTATTCATGGGTTCCCCCTTACTATTCGTATAATTTACGTGTCCAGCTTGTTGATTTTCTTGAAATTTCAGGCAATTACCGCGTCTTTCGGGGAGTTGATGACCCTGTACTAACACCACTTGGATTTGGAGATTTTTCCGATAAAGGGGCAAATATCAAAGTGTCCCTTTTCAGCCCCGAAGCCAGCAATTACAGGCTTCCTGGAATCGCTATTGGCATGGAGGACTTTACAGGCACGCAGGCCTTCGAGGCCTATTATCTTGTTTTAACCAAAGTTTTTCTCCAAAACAATCTTGAAATAAGCCTTGGCTATGGTTTTAAAAGGATCCATCGCTGGTTTGGGGGGATGGCCTGGTTTCCTTTCTTAAAGTCAGGAAACCCTTATCTTGAAAACCTTTCATTCATTTTAGAGTATGATGCCATCCCTTATGAAAATAAACTATTTGAACGGCATCCTAAAGGGCGGGTAAAAAATACGGGGCTGAATGTTGGCATCAAATACAGGCTTTGGGATTCAATTGATTTATCCCTCTCTTATGTGCGAGGCGATGCGATCGCCCTGAGTGCCTCCTCCTATTTTAATTTCGGTAGCACCAAAGGGATGCTTCCGAAAATATCAGACCCCCTTCCTTATAAAGCGCCTGTCAATACGCAGGAACTGGGCTGCCTGAGGCCTGAAGATGTCATGATTCAGGATTTGGGCTATGCCATGCGTGAACAAGGGTTTGAATTGATTGGAGCCTGGCTAAGCACCGAGAACGACGAAAAAACCTTGCGTTTAAAAATTATCAATATTGTTTACAGGGATCAAAAAGTCCTGAGAGATCGCTTCAATGCGCTGCTTAGCGCACTTGTACCAAATAATATCGACAAAGTGATCCTTGTCATCGATGCAGTCCCGGTCGCTGTGCAGGAATACCACTACAACATGCATTATGTGCGCCTGAACCGCATGCAAGCAATCGGCCGATTTGCACTCGATATCCTAACGCCGATGAAGGAAGTCAGCGCTTCCAATCCCTTTACAACAAGGGTGCTTTATTACAAAAGAAAAGAACTGCTCAATATTGAGCTGCTGCCAAAAACGCATACATTATTCGGCAGCTCGCGCGGAAAATTTAAATATGCCCTTGGTCTCACTCTTGCTGTAAACGGTTTTGTGCAGGATGATTTTTACTACTCAATTAAATTCGGCTACTTTTTCCTTTCCAATTTACATGACATTGAAAGCGTTGACCGTCTGAACCCCTCTCAGCTTATTAATGTGCGCACAGACATTGTCAACTACTACCAGCAAAAAGCGATCACCATCGATGAAGCCTACATTGAAAAAATATGGAATTGGGGAAAAGGATGGTACACGCGCATCTCTCTCGGCCTTCTTGAGCAGGAGTATGGGGGAGTGGGTACGGAATGGCTCTACTATCCAGTTAATTCACCTGTAGCAGTGGGGATGGATTTTGCCTTACTGAAAAAAAGAACTCACACGGGAATTGGTTTCACCAACCGCGTCCGAAAATTGCATGGTTTTTGCCCAAGATATATCCGTTTCATTGGTTCGCAATATTTCTTAAACCTCTATTACGACTGGAAATGCACAGGCCTTGAATTTAAAGTCAGCGCCGGAAAATTCCTGGCAGACGACTTTGGAGCCCGCACGGAAGTTTCCCGCTATTTTCCAAGCGGCCTAAAAGTGGGCTTTTGGTTCACTTACACGAATGGTCATGATGTGATTAATTGCCAAGCCTATCATGATAGAGGGCTCTATTTTTCAATGCCGCTCGATATCTTTTATACGAAAAGTAGCCGCAGCCGCTGGGGTTACGGGATGTCTGCCTGGCTGCGCGATGTGGGCGTGAGGGCCTATTCAGGCTCCGAATTATACGATTTGATCAACCAGCATCGCCAATAATACACCCCATTCTCTCACCCATGCAGCAGTAGATTTCAATCCCCTGCCTGGTTGCCTCAAGCAAATCATCATCAAAACGAATCATTTGCTTAGGAAAAAGAAGGATCAGGGAAGAGCCTCCGAATTCAAAATAGCCTTTTTCCGCCCCTTTTTCATATTGCATCCCGGGCGTATAAGTTTGCTTGATGCTTCCCACATTTGTGGCTCCGATTTCCAGATAAAGAATCGTGCCTCCTTTTGTGTCCAGGCGGCAAAGCGTCCGTTTGTTTTCAGTGAATATATTTAAATTTTGTCTAATTGCTATGGGATTGACTGAATAAAAAAACCCATTGATAAGTGTGGTTTCAGCTGGGATTCCTGCAAGGGGGAAATGAAAGCGGTGATAATCGGACGGGCAAAGCCTTGCTATCAGCATGCTCCCTTCAACATATTCTTCCGCCAAAAGTGGATCCCTTACAAGGGAAGCGATATCAAATTTTTTACCCTTAACGACGAACCCGTCGCATGTTTTGATGTTCGAATAAAATAAATAGCGTCCATCGGCCGGCATAACCACTACATCACTTCCGCTTGCAATTGGCCGGGCCTCTGGTTTCAATTGCCGAATAAAAAAATCATTAAAGCAGCGGTAGTGCTCCACAGGCTGTAAAAACTCAGAAGAGTCCACTTGAAATTTTTTGATAAAAGGAAGGATTTTCTTCGAGCTCGCTTTTCTTTTTTGCAGCCTCCCATAAAATGATGAAAAAAAAGGCCATTTCGTCACTAGAGGCAAAGCGAGTAACCGAATCGTGCGGCTTAGCCAGCTTTGGCCATAAAGCAGCGTCAAGGCTTTTCCTTTATAAACTTTTTCTTTCTTTTTTTGACCTGTCTTGCGGTCGATGTAAATGATCTCTGACATGCATTCATCATAGTATGTTTCTAATTGATTATCAATAATCTACAATTTTGACATTCCCTTATAGACAAGAAATTGTATTCAACATAAAATATATTGTATACAATATGAGGTTACAATGAAAATGTTATTCCTTTTTTGCTCGGATACAACTTTTGATCCGGTGGCACCATCAATATTTAAGAAAGCCTTACAACTTTATCAATCTTCAGAAAAAGAGCATGCCTGGCATGCTTCATTCCAAGGTCATGAACTGATTTTTTTGGAAAGTACTGCCTTCCCCAGCATGATCTATCCCTCAATTGCCCCGCAATTGAATACACAGTTTCCGGATGTTGATTTTATTGGACTGATCAATTGGCATGAAGGGGGAAACGCCCCGAATAAAATATTTTGCGTGCATAGCACTGCCGATGTTCCAAGTGGAACATTTGCCCCCTCTTCAGGTAAAATACTGAGTGCCATTATCAAGGCCATTGAAAGCGAGCGAGAAGGCTTCAACCTTAGCGATTTTAAACCCCTCTATGAAGCAAGTCACTGGTCAGGCATAGTTTATGGCAGGCCTTTTCATGAGCTTACGATGATCAAGGCACCGGTTTTTGATATTGAAATCGGCTCTTCAGCAGAAGACTGGCAAAATGAAACGGCCCAGGATATTCTTGTGCATGCGCTTGGAAAAATACCCGAATGGCTGCAGCCAGACCGACCCCAGGCCCTCTATCTTGGGGGCACCCATTTTGAACCGAGCACCACACAGATTGTCATGGAAGGGGTAGATATAGCGCATCAGATGCCTAATCATTGGTTGCAGTCAGGTGAATACAACAATCCCGGCTCAGAGGCAAAAATCATCGCTTGTGCGCAAAGCTGCTTGCAACCTGTCGACTTCCTTATTTATAATGCCGGCCTTAAATCGGCCTATAAAGACAACATTCGCAAAGCAGCGGACTATTTGGGAATACCGACCATCTCTCATAAACAAATGCGCATACCAAATTGGAAGGATACAATAGAGTGGACAATGAAAACTTAAGAGAAATCGCTCGAAAAGGGGTCATGAATCTCATTTTAGAAGGCCAAATTAAGCCCGGCGAGCGGCTGAAGGAATCGGCTCTTTCGGCTGCCCTTCAAGTCAGCCGCACTCCTTTGCGCGAAGCCCTCATTGCACTTGAAAGTGCAGGCATTGTCCTATCCAAACCCAACATCGGCTTCACGCTAAAGCCCATGAGCATTCAGGAGGCGGAAGAGCTTTATGCCTTAATGCCATTGCTTGAAATTCATGCCCTCACACTCGCCTTTCCCTTTGTGATTGCGCGAATCAGTGAACTGGAGGCAATCAATAAACAATTTATAAAGCAAAAAAACCATCCAAAAGAAGCCTCTCTGGCTGACAGGGATTTCCACTGCTGCCTAATCGCCCTCTGCCGCAGCCCGCTGACTCTTCAAATGATTGAAGAGCTCAGATTGCGTATTAGCTGTTACGAACATCATTACATGGCAAAAAGTGAATTAATCGAAATTTCGTACGCCCATCATCAATCGATGATTCAAGCAATCATTGCCAATAACCTCAAAAGCGCTAAGGAAATTCTTTTCGAAAATTGGGACTACGGCAAACGATATCTTATTGCTGAGCTCTCTAGTTAACACTGTAACTTCAATAATATGTTTGGACAAATTACGTACTTTTTATTTATAATTAAATAAAAAAGGGGGGCATTTATGAAAGAAGATAGGGTGGAATTTAGAACCTCACATCAAGAAAGAATGCAGTTTGAAATAGCCGCAACCTATTTAGGCATGAATTTATCTGCTTTCTTGCGAATGGCTGCACTAGAAAGATCAGCCGAAGTGGTACAAGAAAAAAATGTATTAGTTTTATCCGATGCAGATAGAGACATATTTTTGGCTGCTTTGGAAAAACCACCCAAGCCTAATAAAAACCTTAAAAAAGCTTTTTTAGAATATAAAAAGAGAAAATTTACATGAGTTTCGAGACAACATCCATTTTGGATGTACCGCCTGGAAGCTATAAAAATTTTTCTTGTGGGAATATTGAGCTGGATCAATTTTTAAAAAGATTTGCAAAAGGCAACCATAAAAAAGGAATGGGCAAAACTTTCGTTTTAGAAGAAAATGAATTTATAGTGGGCTTTTATACTGTAAGTATGGGGTCATTAGAGTTTTCTTCTTTTCCCGATGATAAACAATCTGGTTTACCAAAATACCCCGTCCCTATAGCTAAAATAGGTCGTCTTGCTGTGGATGAACAATTTAAAGGTAATGGCATAGGCAGATTATTACTAGTAGATGCTCTTCATAGAATCTATCATGCCGCACAAATTATTGCAGCCTTTGCGATAATAGTAGACGCTAAGAACAAAAGTGCTAAAGATTTTTATAGACATTTTGGTTTTAAAGAATGCAAAAACAGTGAGCTTTCACTATTTTTGCCTATAGACTCTATTAAAGATTTTTTTATTTAACCTACCAAGTTATTCAATTAATATTGAACAGTTGCTTATGAAGAAGGTGCGTTCTTGGATTAATTTCCATGTAAGGTTAATAAATTGGCTCCCCTAAGGGAGCCAATAATTACTCAGCAGTGGATTCGATGAGCTCTTTTGCAGCTCCATAACAGATTGTGAAGACACCAACAGTCACGGCTTTTGCAGCGCCGCCGTTCATCAACTGACGTGCGGAGCGAATTTCCTGCTTCTTTTGCCATAACGTCAATGCCGTATCAGCGGGATGACCGATCAAACTGCCAATGGCGCCGCTTGTAAAGGCTGCTCCAACCTTTACGGCCCGGCTATCGCCCAAATTCTCTTTCATGACTTCACCAACCGGCCCGCTGATGCGTAACGAAAATAAGAAGCTCGTCTCACGGGCAACAATGGCTAATGCCTGACGAGCTGTCAAGGAAGAAAGCGACTCTCTGGCTGTCTGCTTCATGGTCATACCATTAAAAACGGCTAAAGGCGCCGCCGAAACAGCTCCAACGAGTATTGAACTTGCCAACATGGAGATGAATTGAGGTTCGGTATTCCCCGTTAACTGCATGATTCCCTTCTCAGCCAAATTTTGCGCGACCATTTGCGTTCCGACGATCAGGCCAATGGTTGGCGCCGCTTTCATCCCTTCCCACAGCGCTGTTTTCATTGAAAAAGCGGGAATTGGGCTGCCCGTTTGCAAGGCGCTTTTAACCATGAATCCATAAAAGACAGGCACAATCGCCATTGAGGCAGCTGTGGGTGGAGTAACATAAGGCTTTATTGAGAACCACAAAGATCCTTCAGGAAAAGAACAAGACATAATAGACCTATTTTTAAGTTTGTTTTAGAGATTAAAGTAATAGAAAAAAAAATAATATATCTCCGCCTAGCGGAGAATAAAGAAAAGCGTAATAGCTACTTGAGAATTGAAGCAAAAAATAGGTTTATTTTTATACATTACTATTAATTTACAAAAAATTTAATAATAACACAAGACCTTTTTGACATTATTTTAAAAACCAATTATTATAAATGCCAATTATGGAATTTATTCATCAACCTTACATCCCTGGAGAAACAATCGCTGCCATTGCCACGCCGCCGGGCGAAGGAGGCGTAGCGATTATACGCATTTCCGGTCGGGAAGCCTTAAGCATTGCCGATCAGGTTTTTTCCGGGCCGGTTTTGGATTACAAAACTCACACAGCCCATTATGGGCAGGTGCGCAATCGGCAAGGCATGCCCATCGACAATGCTTTACTTCTCGTCATGCTGGCACCCCGCTCATATACAGGTGAAAACACGGTCGAGATCCATTGCCATGGGGGCTCCCTGATCACTAGACGGGTGCTCGAAACAGTGCTTGAAGCAGGCGCGCGGGCCGCCCTTCCGGGCGAATTCACCTTTAATGCCTATATGAATGGCAAACTTGATCTTTCTCAAGCGGAGGCTGTCCAGGAACTGATCTGTGCCAAAAATGAAAAAGCGCTGGATGCCGCTGAAAACCAGCTGAAAGGGTCACTTTCCCGCAAAGTCGAGACATTTCAAAGCCACCTGACCGAAATTGCCGCTATCCTGGAGGCCTGGGTTGATTTTCCGGAAGAGGGGTTGGAATTTGCTACGATGGAAGAGCTGAATGAAAGCATGGACCAAATCGCAAAAGAGATGGGGCGGCTGGTTGCCACTTTCCATGATGGCAAAATCCTCCATGATGGCCTCTCACTTTGCCTGGTCGGATGCCCCAATGTTGGAAAGTCCTCCTTGATGAACGCCCTTCTGGATAAAGACCGCGCCATCGTTTCACCCATTCCGGGAACGACCCGCGATGTGCTTGAAGATCACTTACGGCTTAACGGTATTAACATTAAACTCAGCGACACAGCCGGCATTCGCGAGGCCTTTGAGAGCATTGAGCAGGAAGGGATCGTGCGTACAAAAAAAGCGATGCAGGAAGCCGACCTAATTTTACTGGTTTTAGATGCCCATCAAGGGATAACGACAGAAGATGGCCAGCTATTGGATCAGGTTCCGTTAGAAAAAACCATTATTGTATGGAATAAGATCGATTTGCGGAATGAGTCACTGGAAGCCATTGAGGCTCCCTATGTTGTCCGCCTCTCTGCAAAAAACAGGGAGGGATTGGATCGTTTGCATGAGATGATCGATCAAGTGATTTGGAAATATGGCCCTCCTTCTAAAGAAGAAATCGTCATCACCAATATCCGCCATAAAGAAGCCCTGACCCAAGCAATTGAATTCATTAGAAAGGTCCAAGATGGCTTAAGAAATGATGTGTCCCCTGAATTTTTAACGCTCGACATGCGTGGAGCACTGCTTAATTTAGGAAAAATAATCGGCACCAATATTTCAGAAGACATATTATCCGCCATCTTCTCAAAATTTTGCATTGGCAAATAAGGATGATCATTAAAAAAATCAGCAAAATCCTGAACACCCTTTATCCCGAGCCTGCCATTCCGCTGCAGCATTCAAGCCCCTACACCCTCCTCATCGCAGTCCTCCTTTCCGCCCACTGCACCGATGCACGCGTCAACCTGGTCACCCCCGCCCTCTTTGCCAAAGCCTCAACCCCTGAGGAGATGATCACCCTCACACCTTCAGAAATAGAAGCGATCATCCGCACATGCGGACTCGGGCCCACAAAATCCAAAGCAATTTGGGAACTATCAAAAATACTTGTAGACAGCTATCAGGGACAAGTACCCGACACTTTTATGGCTTTAGAAGCCTTGCCGGGGGTGGGGCACAAAACAGCCTCCGTGGTGATGTCGCAAGCTTTCCATCAGGCTGCCTTTCCCGTCGACACACATATCCACCGCTGTGCTAAACGATGGGGCCTGACCTCCGGTAAAAATGTAAAGGAAACGGAGAAGGACCTGAAAGCCCTTTTCCCTAAAAAGGATTGGAACAGGCTGCATTTGCAGATCATTTACTTTGGAAGGGAATACTGCCAGGCAAGAAAGCATGAAGTCTCCCTTTGCCCCATCTGCTCAATCGTTAAACGTGTTTGAGCATTTTTACGTTATACGCATGTTATGCGTTGATGCAAAAGGATTATAAATATGATGATACATTGTTGAATATTTGTAAGTGTATAAAGAATAACATGTTCCAACGACAGGAATGGCTTGAATAAGACTTGTGCATACTCTTGAAAGTGCAGTCACAAAGCTTCCATGATTATAATATTTGAACACGGTGATAAATTGATCTTTCGTTTTTTCATCCAAATGGCCAATTCCAGAAATTAAACTTTCTAAATTTTCTTCAATCTCTTCATCTAAATTTTTAAAAAATTTTGTAACCAAAGTATCTATCGTGTTTATTAAATGAAAAAGTGCTGCTGATATTCCCACGACTTGCTGCACGAGAGGAAATATACACGCAAAGTCGACCCATGTGCTCATGCGTTCCATTTAAAATAGATCCTTTTAAAAAATTACAATCAGAATAAATTAATTTTATTTAAACTACCATTAAATTAGTAATATACATGAATTGTTATTATACCATTTCCCAAAAATAAAACCATAAAGTTGACTTGTCAGCGCTTCAGATTTAAAAGATCTTTTCGAAGTTGATATCTTTGAATATCAACAAGGAGAGATCTTTTAAAGATGAAGGTGATCACAAGTCAAATTTA
>JAJTHR010000350.1 GCA_021298935.1 Parachlamydia sp.
ATCATAAATTTGACTTGTGATCCCCTTCATCTTTAAAAGATCTCTCCTTGTTGATATTCAAAGATATCAACTTCGAAAAGATCTTTTAAATCTGAAGCGCTGACAAGTCAACTTTATGGTTTTATTTTTGGGAAATGGTATAACTAAAACCCTATTCCCAAGCCAAAATTCAAACCGTCAAAACTTAAATCACCGCATTTACCAATGCGACTATAGTCAAAGTAGCGGTGGTGTTCGTAACCAAGTTGCACAAAAAATTGTTTAGAGCAAAAACAGGTTTGCCAACGGATACCTAAAGAAGCATCAGCTGCCATAAGCGTTGAACTAGTTTTATTTTTTATATTGCTATAATCAATCACATCTACTGTTGCTATAGAGTTAGTAAGTCTTACATCATGGTTGCCATAAAACCAGGATACAGCCCCATTAGCATACAAGCTAAAGCCGCAAGCTACTTGAAAATCAACTTCCAAACCAAACAAGGGGCCTACCCCTGTAAACTCGTGTTTATTATCGGAGCCAAATAAGCTTTTACCTGCTTTAGCAAAAGTCCTGGAATCAGGAGCCTCCCCCATACGCAACTTTTGGTCAATTCTCGCAACTCTTATTCCAAGATAAGGTTTTAAGGAAAAACATGAATTTAAATCAGATTGATAGGCGACCAGAAGGTCTATAACATCCAAATCGATATTCCATTTAAATCTGTTACAGTCACATAGTGTTCTATGTGCTTTTGAATTGTAATGTGTCCAAAGTGCACCTACCTCCCAATTGGTACAGGCGAACGCATAACCAGTACCAATGCGAAAACCTGGATTCCATTCAAACTTGGGATCTTTGCCTTTCCCTTCAAAAGTCGAAATGATTCGCCCATCCGATAATAAGTTATCACAAAAATCAGTTGGAATGCATACATCCAAACCATCTTCAAACGCTCTCCAATATAATACCTCAGCACCTATAAATCCATGACCTCTCGGGGGTTTGCAAGGATAACAATAGGAATTTTCTAGGCATGTTGTTGCATCCATATCAGCATAGGAATAACTAGTCGATAAAGTCCAAAGTAAACCCAGTGCCAAGTTAATTTTTTTTATAATAGGTGACATATTTTCCTTATTATTGAATTCTTGTTATGACAAGGTGTGCTGAAACTGGTCGTGTTCCACCTGCCAGAGGGGTGATTGTTAGTGCCGTGGAGTTACCTGCTGGATTGCGCACTGTAAGTATTGAATTAATGGTAGTTGTTTGTACAAGCGCAACACCAACAATTTGAGAAGTTCCCGTCGCTCTTCCGACCACTGTATAAGCTAAATCTGCTCCATTAAGTGTTAAAATGAGCTGACCGGCTTCTGTAACACTCACTTGAAATGTAACTTCATAGACACCAATTTCAGCTAAATTAAATGAATCGGGTCCTAAGCGGGCAATTAAACCCGATCCGCTTGAAGGTCCATCTTGAGGAAAATCAACATCCGTTCCTACTGCAACTGTTGCAGCGTTGTCGGCTGGCATCAGCGCAAAGAAATCTGCAAAATCCAGTATTCCTCCCGTACCAGCAGGACCTTGAGGCCCAACAGGTCCTATGGGTCCTATGGGTCCTACGGGGCCGGCAACTCCTGCAGCTCCTGTTTGGCCAGCAGGTCCTTGTGGTCCAACTGGACCGGCAACTCCTGTAGCTCCTGTTGGGCCAGCAGGTCCTTGTGGCCCTACAATTCCAATTCCCCCTTCAGTTATAAGTTGTTGCAATTGTTGGATAAGTTGCGCTTGTAACAAAGGTGAAAGAAGGATATTGTTGTTCAAAAAGGATTGCATTTGCAAAAATAATTCAGCCTCAGAAGGGCTCTGACGACAGTTATTACAAGTGTTTGTGCACGCTCTTTTGGGAATTGTTTGACAGTTGCTAACATCCTTTTTAGATTCTTGAGCTGCAGCCAAACTGACAGTCATCGTAATCATCAAGACGAGTGTACGTAAAATCATATATGTCCTTAATCGTGAAATTCCACATGCATTTCTTTAGAAATGTCATCACTTATTGAAAGCTACATAATTTGTCAATTTTTTTTGAAATATTGAGTATGTTTTTATATAGTGGATTATCGTTTTAAATATTTAAACGTAAATGCTTGAATACTTTCGGCCATATTTAGCCAACTTTTGCCAATACTCATTAGGGCCATTTTGCTAAAACAACACAAATTGCCCTTGGCATGATGGGATTTTTTATCATTCATCCCCATCAAAATGAAGATCCTCCTATCCATAGGGATTATGCTTTATTTCTTCATGAATGGCGCATCCCTTTAACTGCTGAAACACCTGATCCCTTTGAAATGCTTGATTTTAATCTTTTTACATTTAATTGCGTCCTTTATCCAACAATCGAGCCGCTCATTGCACAGACAGGCGAGCGAGTGCGCATCCGTATGGCTAATATCATGGTGATTAGCCACCCCATCCACTTGCATGGCCATGAATTTACCGTAACTCGTAAAGGCGCAGGGAGGATCCCCCCTTCAGCGCAATACACCGAGGTTACAGCGAATGTGGCTGCTGAGGAAACAAGGGGCATTGAATTTTTAGCCGACAATCCAGTTGATTGGGCTCTTCATTGCCATAAAACGCATCATATTATGAACCAAATGGCCCATAATCTACCTAACCTACTTAGCATCGAAAAAGGATCGATTGAAGAAAAGATAAAAAAATATTTTCCTGAATTTAAAGGGTTGATGGGGACCAATGGCATGGGAGAGATGTTTCAACATTCCAGGACGCATTTGAGGCTGCCAAATCTTTCACCCCTTGGCAGCCCAGGCCCTTTTGGAATCATTGAGCTTGGAGGAATGTTCACTCTCTTAAAAGTCAGAGATCACCTGCCTCAAAAGGGAGAGATCGGCTGGTATAAACATCCTAATGGAACGGTAGCAGAAGCAATAAGCAGTACCGTGAATCGGGCAGCACCCATCCATGACAATCATTAAAAGTAGTTAATAACTTTAAATATACAACTTATATTATGGTTTTAACAATAAATTTATGTTATTAAAGCGTTTTTACAATCGACTTCTTAATTGACAAAATAAATAATTTAATGAATTATACTGAATTCAAAATTTTAAGGGAAAAATCAAATGAATAACTTTTTATATTACAATTCCCCCATCCAACAATTGCCAAATTATTATACTAACGCTCAATTTCCATTTATAAGCGATATTGAAACTCAATTACCAAAAGAAATTGCGATTATCAGAGCAGTGGCTACATTAGCTTTCTCATTTTATATTTCTTACAAATTTGCTGCAGTCCCCTTAGTTTCAACTCCTCTTTTATGACTTGTAATGGTAGCTGGAATAGCATTTGCTGGATGGACAATTTATTCTCATATTGGCTGTAAAGACCCCTTAATGGAAGCTTTTTATAAAATGTCGGGAGGAAGGGAAGCATTTGAGCAATTACCGGAAATCCAATTTAATATGAATTCTTTAAAGGAGTTAGCAGCTGCCATAAACGAAATAAACTGGGACAATTTAGAACATCCGATCACAAAATCAAAAACATTGGATGGCAGAAATATACTGATTATTAAAGGTCTTATACGAAATAATGAGGGCTTTGATGATTGCCAAACTAAAGGTGTATTGGCATTCGTTGAAAAAGTTGGACCTTATGACTTACCGAGGATATACCGCGCGCGGGTAGGTTCTTAAATTTTTGGCGGCGAGATTTTATGTCCCAGTACATTGCGGAGATCGCAGCAAACTTGGATAAGTTTGCAAGATCGAGCAATGAGCTGGGACGCAAAAGATGCCGATGAAAAAT
>JAJTHR010000202.1 GCA_021298935.1 Parachlamydia sp.
ATCGTTATTAATTTGGAGTATTTATGGATGTTAGTAATAATCGAAATATTCATCAAAGCTCACTTACTGTTCATCATTATTCGGAAGACGGAACACCTAAGACAAAGGATAAGATGTCTAAACAGCAGAGTAAAATGCATAACGAAACATCAACGCCTTCAAAGTCATTATCGGGCAAGGGAAAACTGGAACAGCCTCCAATTAGTTCTAAAGTCAAAAAGGCTGCCAGTCGATTTAATTCCATAGCCAAAGCGCCCATTTCTTCGAAAAAATTTCCCATTTCACAAGGTCAAATTGCCGCCCAGGCAAAATTGCATCAAACTAAGCGTCAGTCCAAAGCGTATGCCTCCCAGCAGGAAACTTTGACACCAATGGGTGATTCAGCCAATGCAGTGTTTAAGCTTGGAAAAGAAAGGGGGTATGGGGGGACAGAAGGAAAGCCTACGACCTATGGAAAAACAGCTAGCCAAATTGCTGCAGAAAAATCTTCTTTAAAGGAACCGGCCGCTGTCGGAGCATTCTTTAAAGTAGGCAATAAGGATGAAAAGGCAGCCGGGACGATGGAAAAAATGATGTGGGATTTTGCCTGTATCCTCGGCCTGGAAGCGCACTTTGTACCCACAGGGACAGTGGATATTTATTATGACCAGGCTGGCGGGCCGACGCCAGAAATTGATCGGAGGTTGAGGGAAGGTGAGACGAAAGAAAGAAAGGCCGGGGTATGGGATGCGGCGGGGCGTATTGTAGAAACCACGGATGCCGCAAAGGACAAGCAAGGGGGGATTCAGCCTGCACAACAAGGCACAGTATTGGGGAAATGGCGAGACTCCGATCCAGCGCATAGGCCTCCTATCGCGCAAGAGGAAATTAGTCGGACGATTGTAACAAGCCTTGTTTTCGGCATGTTTGATGCGCATGCGAATAATATTTTTGTGACCGATGAGGGAACGCTCAAGTTTTTTGACAATACGAGAAGCATGCCCCATTCCAATGGATGGATAGATCGAGGAAATCACCTCGTTTCTTCCTACCGTTGCGCCCTTCTGGATATGAATGGAAGCAGGCATGTATTAACGCCTGAGGAAAAAGAGCAGGTAAAAAATCAGATCGAGGATGTGGCTGCCAAAATGGAAGATTTTGAAAAGTACATGGATTTTGTGGAAGAAAGCGCTGAGTCTTTGCCATTTGGCTGGCTGGATACCAAAGCTGCCTTATCCGCCATGCAATCAAGAGTCGACCGCATGCGCACAGCCATTGATGATCCGAAAGTGAATACCCTGCTCGATCTTTCAATGCGAACCATCGATGGATATAAAATGTCAGTGGTTTTGCAATACATTAAAGACCTTGCCGAGGCAGATGATAACGGTGAAAAACTTCCTTCCGAGCCTTTACATGGGGCAATTGGGTACACATCGCTTGAAGATCTGTTTGCCATTCTTGAGTCCAAACACATCAATGCGCGCGAGGTTATTGATTTTTGCGAGCGTGAAAATGACTATGATAATCTTTTGAATGGCGCCCTTGAAATCTACGAACATGCGGAAAATTTTTGGAATCAACTCGAAAATGACAGGCAGCATACTGAAGAGGTGATTGCCGATCTCCACAAAACAATCGAACAATATGACCGGGATTTGGAGCGCATTAAGGACGGATACTTTGATGATGTGGAGACCACAGCCTTTAATAAAGTCATTTCTGAATTGAAAAAAGAAATTGTCATTATAGAGAAGGATGTGAGCCATGCAGAGAGTGAAATTGAAGAAAAAAGAAGTCAAATTGAAAGAAATAAAGATAAGGCAGAACTTCTCCAATCAAACATTGATGACCTTTCTTTTCAACTTGACCATTTCAAATACAAAAAAGGAGAAGGGGAAACAGAATTAACTGAATTAAACGAAGCCCTTGTCAAATATGTGGATGATGAAAGAACACTGGACAGAATACGCGATCTTAAAGAGGAACTGGTTGAATACGATACTGAAATTAAAGCCTTGAACCCTCAACTAATTTTATTAAAAAGAGAAAAAATTACCATAACTAAAGCAAATATCGAAATTAATTCTGAAATTAAAAAACTGCAATCTACGGTCAAGGAAAAAAATTCAGAAATTGCCTTATTAAAAGAAGACAAGTTAAAAATTATAGAAAAAACAGTTTTAGATGCCATTGATGAAGTCGAAGACGATTTGGAAAAAAAACAAAAACAATTGCAATATTTAATAGAAGATAGCGATAACAATTGGTTGCTGGATGATTTGAAAGATCACGCAAATATAGATTTAAAAGATAAAGACAGGGAGTTTTGTGAGAAAATAAAACAAAGAATTTCATATAAATTATTTTATTAGACGGGGTAGCAGATGAATATTAATAATCATCTTGACGTTAGTAAAAATGATTTTCCACCTGAAAAATCATCCATGGATAAAAAGGCGGGAACAACTGACAATAAAACAACGACTCAAAAAAGCAAAATCGCTTCTTCAGACGCCCCACCCAAATTATCCAATACGGTCAAAAAAGAAAAACCTTCTTCTTCCAGTAAAGTAGTCAATGAGGCCTCCAGGCTATTGGCAGCCATGAGCAAAGGAAAGGGGCGAGCAGCCGTTTCCAGTGGAGCCATTGCAGGGCAGGCAAGGTTGCATCAGGCCATGCGTCAAGCCAAGGCGTTCGCAGCAAACCAAACCGATTTGACTCCCATGGGCACCTCTGCAAATCAAGTCTATAAAATGGGCAGGGAAAAAGGGGAGGTCGGGACCGAAGGCCAAATTAAATTTGGCAAAACAAAAGAAGAGATAAATGCAGAAAGGGCCGTTGCTCCAAAAGCCATTTCCGCCTTCTTTAAAGTGGGAAGCGGCGATGAAAAAAGTGCCGGCGCTATGGAGAAAATGATGTGGGATTTTGCTGTCATCCTTGGATTGGAGCGCCAGTTTGTCCCGACGGGGACAGTGAATATTTTGTACAATCAAGAGGTGTCCAGCGCCAAGGAAATCGACGGTGAGGTGCCTGAAAATGAAATTAAGGAAAGAAAAGCAGGGACATGGGATGCAGCGGGGCGCCTGGTCGAAGCATCCGACGAATCAAAGTTAATGCAGGGGGGCATACAGGCTGCCCAAACAGGACATGTTCTTAGCAGCTGGAAGCTCCTTGATTCGGCTATTCGTCCCCCTATTGAACAGGAGGAAGTCAATCAAGCCACCGTCACGAGCATTGCCTTTGGCATGTGGGATTGCCATTCAAGAAATA
The DNA here is from genome assembly GCA_021298935.1 of Parachlamydia sp. Classification (GTDB taxonomy): domain Bacteria; phylum Chlamydiota; class Chlamydiia; order Chlamydiales; family Parachlamydiaceae; genus Protochlamydia. Next base: position 3,253 of record JAJTHR010000202.1, read on the forward strand.
TTTTTATCACCGATGAAGGAAAAATAAAATACTTTGATAATACAAGAAGTATGCCCCATTCCAATCAATTTATCAATAGAGGGGACAATAAACTTGTTTCCTCTTACCGCTCTTCCCTGCTCGATCTCCCTCAGTCCATAGTGATTTTAACTCCAGAAGAAAAAGCAAAAATGAAAGAGCAGATCAATCAAATAGCAGGCAAATTGGAAGATTTAAAAAAATACATGGAATTTCGGCATAAAACAATCGAGGCCTTGCCCTACGGATGGCTGGATTCCGGGCTATGCATGGATGCCATGGAAGAGCGAGTCAAGCTAATGCAGGCGGCTATAGATAATCCAAAAACCGAATCACTCATGGACTTTGCGCTTCAATCCGTACCGGGATATGCCTTTTCAGTCGCCCTTGAGCAAATTAGCGACATGGATATGAAATTTGATGGGATTGAAGAGCCTTTGCACAACAATATCGGCTATACTTCAGTGGGTAAATTGTTTGAAATTCTAGATAAAAATGTCATTAGTGCAGAGGAAGTCCTGCAGCTTGCAAATCGGGGCTTAAGTTATACGGAACTTTTGCAAAGAACTTATGAAATCTTTGAACAGGCAGACCAGGTAAGAGAGCGGCTTGACTATGATATTGCAACAACTAAGGAAATTATTAGAGATTTAAATGCCAAAGCGGACTCTCTTTTTGAAGAGCTCGAGCATGTCAGAAGCCGCTCCCATGATGATGTCATTGCATTGGATGATGAGATAAGAACAATCGAGCAAGAAACAAACAGTCTCAATGGTGAATTAGATCGATTGGAATATAATATTGACCTTAATGAAAGTGAAATAAAGGAGAACGAGCAGGAAATTACTCAATTAGAAAGTGAAATTGAGAGTCTGAAAACATCATCAAATATCATGGAAAATGAAATCTCTGACTTAGTGAGTAAACAAGCTTTGTATGACAAAGAAAGTGATGAATTTTTTGATCTCGGTTTGAATATTCACTACAAAAAGGTTGACATTTCAGAGTTAAAACAAAAAAGAAATGAATTAGATCAACAAATTAATAATATTTTAAGCGAAAACGAATCAATTAAAACAATAATAGATGAGCTGTTTAAACAAATTGATGTCATTAAAGAAAAACAAATAACGAATGATTACAGGATTGAAGACTTAGTTAATAAAATTGCTGACATAGAAGATAGTTTTAAGGCTGATATACTTCAAGCAGAGAGTGAGATAGAAGAAAAAAAAGATGAACTAGATGCTTTAATTAAAGATTTTGAAGTCAATACGGCCATTCCCAATCAAAAAGTTTTAGAGAAGCTTCAATCCGAGGCGGCGATTGATTTTAAAGATCTTCCAAGAGCCGAATGTGAGGCGATGAGAGCATCTTAAATTTAGCTCGAGGTGCTTATGAATGTTAATGACAAAAGCCCCTTTTCTATCAGTCCCTATTCGCAACCAAGCGAAAGTGCGGCTCCATCGATTTGTGAAAAAATAGTAAGAAAAGTTGTCGAGAAGCAGGCCTCAAATAATTTTGGATCGTCAAAACCCATTTTGCAAGGAAGGAGGATTACCAAGGGGGCTATAGCCGGTCAGGCTAAGCTGCACCAGGCCATCCGTCAAGCTAAATCGTATGCGGCCTCGCAATCCGAACTCAAACCTATGGGTAAATCAGCCAATGAGGTTTTTAAGCTTGGCAAACAAAAAGGCTATGTCGGAACGGATGGGAAGATCACGTTTGGTAAAAATGAGGCCGAAATTGCCGCAGAAAAAGAAAGCCTGGATGATCCTGATTTTGTCTCCACATATTTTAAAATGACTAAAGAAACAACAGTAGGGGAGAAAAGCGCCGGATTGATGGAAAAAATGGTGTATGACTTTGCTGTTATCCTTGGTTTAGAGGAGCAATTTGCCCCAACAGCCATGACTCGGGTCTTCTATGGGCAGGATTTTTCGAATGCCCAAGAAGCGCATGAATTCAAAGATTTAAAAGCTGACCAGCGAAGTGGTTGGGATGAAGAGGGGCGTCTGCTCCCCCTTTCCGATACAAGCAAGGGGCTTGATGGGGGAATCCAGGCTGCACAGCAAGGACATACATTAAAGGATTGGAAGCAGTTAACCGGCCCAAAGACCAAATTAATTCAATCAGAAGTCAATCAGGCATTAGTGACAGCCATTGTTTTTGGCATGTGGGATGCTCACCTGGGCAATATTATCCTGACAGAAGAGGGGCAACTCAAGTTCTTTGACAATACAAGGAGTCTGCCCCATTCTAACGGCACTATCGACAGTGGAGGCTATCTTGTTTCCGCTTTCCGCATCGGCCTCTTAGGGTTGCCTGCGAGTAAAATCCCCCTTAAAAATGAAGAAAAAATTGAAATGAAAGAACAGATCCTATCCATGGATCAAAAAATGCAAGATTTAAAAAAATACATAGCTTCTATTGGAAATAGCATTAAAAGGCTGCCTTATGGCTGGTTTGAAACTGAAAAAGTGATCGCTGCCATGAATGAGCGCATTGAACTGCTAAAAAATGCGATTGATAATGAGGAAGTTGAAACTCTTGTTGATCTTGCGATGCATGCTGTCCCTGGGTATAAATTTTCCATGGGTTTGGAAATGATTTCCAACATTCTAGATACCCAAAAAACAATGACAAGTAAGGAAATCATCCTAAGAACCTACCCGCTTCATAATAACATCGGATTCACGCACATTGATGTTTTGTTGGAAAAATTGGCGGATGCCGGCATTGATTCCAGCAAAGTCATGGCTTTTTGTGAAGAGGCGACCACATCCAAACAGCTTTTAGAAGGAATTTATGAAATTTACAAAGTGTCAAAAGATAGCAAACTTCAACTTGAAGGCGAGATTGAAACGACACGGCATTTAATAGCAGAAAACAATGACACTTTTAAAAAATTGAATGAAGAGCTAGAAAAAGCCGAGACTGAGGATGAACTAGAAGCAGTCAGCAGTCTTATCGTAGAATTAATGACAGATAATGACCATCTTCAATCGACCCTGGGAAGATTATTGAAAGAAAAGAGAGAAGAGGCACAGGCAATCAGTTTGGGTAGAGAAAAAGTTCTTGAAGAAATGAAAGAAAAATCGGAAAAAGACTACAAAGACCATCCCAGAGAGTTCTGCGATCTATTAAAATGACCCCTCATGAATGAGGGGTCCATTTTTTCTTATCTTCTTCTCTGCATATTCCGGTTGTCAAAGTTTGCATTGTTTGAAGGATTGGATGGGACTTCAATTCTTTCCATTGACGGATAGGTATTGTAATAGCCGCTTGAATTGGGAACGGGGCGGAAGTTTCCCGAAACATTGTAAGAGCTTTGGTATTGAGATGCATTGCCCCATTGGTTGATATAAGGGTCGGCCGAGTAACCTGTTCCATAATAATACTGTCGAGGGTATCCACCTGCATCCGCTCCGTCATAGCCATAGCCTCTCATTCCTGGATTCTCTATATCGTAAGCTTCCGATTCCGGAACGCCTGCATAGAAAGCATCCTTGTCATAGCGCCAGTTTTCTTTGTAATCCCAATTGCCCCTATTGATATTGCGATTATATAAGGAATTATCATCGCGATCCCGAAAGGCAATTTCTTCCCTGTCGGTGGTTGCTTTACGTAAGTTTTTTTTTCTGATACTGCTGACTGGGATTATTTGTTTGGGTATTTTGACTCGGTTGATTTTGACGATTACTTTGCTGATAACTGACATTATTTGTCTGGTTTAAATCGGTTTGGGCCTGCGCAGAAGCCGCTGACAATAAAGCAAAACACAACAAGGGATAGGTATGACGGAACAACATAGAACCTCCTTAAGTAAATGATTGGACGGCATCATCCACATTTTGAAAAATTTCAAAGATGCGATGCATGGAAACAATCTCAAACATGGATTGCACCGGTTTATTTAAATGGACAAGCTTTAATATCCCCCCCTGCTTATTGAGAATACGTTGCAGCGAGAGAAGAACCCCGAGTCCTGAGCTATCGATAAAACGAAGATAAGTCAAATCCAGAATCACCTGGACAGTTTGGCCACTCTGTAGAAGGTTGAGCACATTTTTTTTAAAATTGGTTGCATTCTTGGCATCCAAATTCTCTTCTTTTGGCATGATGACTAGCTTATTATCAACAAGATATGTTGAAAGCTCCATAGGATCCTCGTTCGTGTAGTAGCGTTTAAAAATACGGATGCGATTCCAGTCCGATTCATCTTTTTTGGGGATATAGGTGATATGGTCGGCGATTTGCTGGACAATAAAAAATCCGAATCCCCCCTCGATTTCCCCTGCAAAATTCGGAAAAGGAATCAGTGTGGGATCGAACGGGGTTCCCTGATCCGATAAGATAAAGTAAACCCCATCGTCGCTGATCAATCCCTCAATGACAATAGCCCCTTTGGTCTTCTCGTCCTTGTAGGCATGGGTAATAATATTGCAAAAAAGCTCATCGATGGCGAGCTGCATTTTATGGCTAAAATTTTTGGTCTGGCAGGGAACCTGAGAGCATATTTCGCTGACAAAAAAACGGACAGGGACCAGCTGGGCAAAATCGCCAAAAAATTTAGCTGTTTTGCCTTTAATAGGGCGCATTTTCGCAAATTTTTCATCGATTTTTATGGCAAAAATAAAATCAGGTTTGGCAAAGGAATTCTTATACTGTGTGATCAAATGCTGAGCATCAGAACTGAAGTCCTTATGCCCAAATTGCAATGTTTCTTCTTCCCCTTCATAAAAAAGGAGCCAATTTCCCTCTTTAAATGAAACAAAATGTCCATCCAGAGCATTATCCTCTGAAATGCTTTCTTTCTTTTTTAAATTGATTGCTTTTTTATTTTTATCTATAAACAAAGAGTTTCCAATTCCAAAATTTATGTAGTTAAAAATTTGATAATAAAGATTAAACCTTCCATAAAAAATAGAAATATTAATATTACAATCGCTCAGTGTATTGATAACTTCTTTTTTTAAATTCAAAAGGATTTCATGGGTTTCAAGCAGGTTTTTATCCCATACCATGTCTTTGGTGAATTGATACCCCTTTACAGCGGGTAAAGCCAATCGGCGCAATGCAAATTTAATAGAGGAAGCAATAATCAGGGAAGAAGGGAGATCAGCGGGGATGTGTACGATGAAGATATCGAGTAAATCTTCGGCCGGCTGATACACTTCGCAGATGTATTGGTGGCTTTTTTCTTTTTGAAAAGCCATAGAGGCGGACGAAAAGATATCGGTCCGCAAAGAAATGCGGTTTTTGAGTACTTTTTCTTGAAGATAGGAAATAAAATCTGGGCTATTCAAGGTATCTCTCATCCCTCACCTATATTTCCTTAGAATGAATAAAAATTTTTTATTGTCAAGAATACATCCTATGTTAAAAAAAGGGAAAGAGATACCAAGAGGTTTTCCATGGAAAATGGCAAAAATACGCTTGCGGCCATGCAGGTTTTGCAGCCGAATCTACAGCTCACCCAGCGCCTGATGATGTCGGCCCAAATGCAGCAGGCCTTGCATTTACTACAAGTTCCCTTACTTGAGCTGGAGCCTTTTATCGAAGAGCAAGTGTCTCTCAATCCTTTGCTTGAAATGGAAGGGGAAGAGGCAGGCGAGGAACTTCTGCCGGAAGGGGAAGAAGAAAAGGATATCGAGCTGAGCGACAAGGATCTTTCCATATTGAGCAGGCTGGATGAGGAATTTGCCGATCATTTCAATTCAAGCGATTCTTATACCGAAAGGACGGCCGAAGAGGAAAAAAAACAGGCCTATCGCGAGCAGTTAATTGTATCAAAATCAACTCTTCGCGAACATCTCCATCAGCAGGCAAGGGAAATATTTGACGAGGCCTCCGATAGGCAGGCAGCAGAAATCTTGATTGATTATTTGGATGAGAAGGGATTTCTTACCACCCCTCTTGAAGAAATCAGCCTAATTCACCAGGTTTCAGTAGAACAACTTAAAAATTGTTTGGATGAAATCCGTACTTTTGAACCTTACGGAGTGGGGGCCGCAACTATTCAGGAATCGCTGCTTATTCAGTTAAAATGTCTCAAAAAAGCGGGGACGCTTGCCTACGAATTAGTCGAAAATCATTATGATGATCTTTTGCACAACCACCTTCCGCAGATCCAAAAAAAAATAAAATGCACCTTTGAAGAGATTCAGGAAGCCATTCATGCCATCGCGCTCCTTGATCTCCATCCCGGCATGCATTATACCAGAAATCCCGTCCAGCCCATCATTCCCGATGTGACAATCAAATTAGAAAACGATCAGTTGGTCGTTCAGGTCGATCGGGAAACGGCCCCACAATTGAAGCTCAACCGGCGTTATTTAAACATGCTCTTAGATGATTCGGTGCCTCAGGAAACCAAGCGTTATATCAAGCAAAACATGTTTTCTGCAAAGTGGCTGGTACGTAATTTACAGCAGCGTTATTCGACAATTGAACGGATTGCAGGGTCTCTTGTTGAAAAGCAGCATGAATTTTTTCTTAACCCTGATGGTGAGTTGAAGCCTCTAACAATGAAAATTGTTGCCGAGGAGCTTGAGCTGAATGAATCGACCGTTGCTAGGACAGTCGCCAATAAATACATTGACACGCCGCGCGGCCTCTATCCCTTGCGTTCCTTTTTTACAACGAAATACTTGAGCGAAGAAGGGGAAGAATTGTCGGCACAAACCATCAAGGATGCGATTCGCGAGCTCATTGAAAAAGAAAATAAGCAGAAGCCCTACTCGGACGAGAAGCTATCGTTAATGCTAAAGGAAAAAGGGCTTAATTGTGCGCGCCGCACGATTGCCAAGCATCGTGCCGCACTCGAATTTGGCACAGCGCAGCAGCGCCGCAAATACGTGTAGATGAGAGTTGTCAATTTTATTTGACCGCAGAGAAAGCAGCCGAGAGCGCAGAGTGAGCATGCAAACAACCACCTCAGAGATTGTTCTGAGGTGGTTTTTATCTTCATCTAAAGCATCGAACTCATTTTCATTTATCTGTAAGAGCTTATCTTGTAGTTGTTGTTTAGATTTTGCTTCAATAAAACTCACTTCAAAATTGAGTGCGAGATTTTTTATATTAGCTTTTGTTTTGAAATTAAAAAAATTAGAAGGTTGTATACCGCGCGCGGGTAGGTTCTTAAATTTTTGGCGGCGAGATTTTATGTCCCAGTACATTGCGGAGATCGCAGCAAACTTGGATAAGTTTGCAAGATCGAGCAATGAGCTGGGACGCAAAAGATGCCGATGAAAAAT
>JAJTHR010000001.1 GCA_021298935.1 Parachlamydia sp.
ATTTCGGGAAATGGTATTAACCTGAGTTTTGGGTTTCTCTGCCTGAAAGCTCAAGTAGATTGTGAGATAGCTGGAAAAAATTTCATCGAAGGCAATAGTTTTAACTATTGTCAAGATGAAATTTCTTTTCAGATGGCCGCAAGATGCCTGAATTTCAGGCAGATAAACTCAAAACTCAGGTTATAATGCTTTAAAAGCCCATTTTAGGCGTTCGACCTTCCCGGCTATGGGAAGGATTTTTCTTTTAACAAATTGGCGCCACGTCGGATCAATTCCTTTTAAATTAAATTCCAATAGGGCTTTTGGTACCAAAGCCGCTTTATTTGCCTGAATGGAAAGAAGCCCTAACCGCATTCCTAAGCCTAACTGCTTATAATTACTATGAATGTAAAGCGTCGTGTAGCGAAGGGTCTCCTCGTTAAGAAGGTGAGTGATGCTCCATCCTATAATTTTTCCTTCATGGCGAAGCCCGAAGCTGCTTGGCATGTGAATCGCAGCCTCTTCTCTTAAAGGGGAGAGGTAGGGAGGAAAATGTCCTTGTTCCATTAAATAGTGAATTCTTTGCTTATCGCTTAAGGTTCTTTTTTGCCAGGGAAACAGGGTAAAACCTTTTGGAAATGAGACGCTGCGCTGAATCCATGGAGGGTTGAATGCAGCGGTGTCAAAGGTTAAACGGATAAAATAATAGGAGGGGGGACTCCAGCCGAGGTTTTTTAGTATTCTTTCGAGAGCGGGGGCTGCAGGATCACTTTTTTCGTATTCAAATCCCAAGGCTTTAATTTTTTTCTCATGCAGCGTTTTTTCTAATGTGGAAAGAAGTGACTGGCCGATGCCTTGATTTCTTAAAGGCTCCCTGACATGAAGGGCAAATAGCTGGGCTGTTTGGGGGGTAAAATAGCATTCCGCTAGAGCTAATCCAACGATTTCCGAGTTAAGAGCCGCCTCCACTGCAAGCCATTCATTTTCAAGGGGAAGGTATAGGCGATCATAAAGTTGTGTGGGAAGAAAGGGGCGGTAGGCGGCAAGGAATTCAGGAAAAGGGGATCTCCTAATGGTGTATTCATAAGGAGAGCCCTTTTTCATATTTAACAAGTCATTTTAATTAAGCTATTTTTTGGTCATTACGCTTGATGATAGGAATTTTTTTCTCAAGCACAGACTCTTTTTCTATCAAAATTTCAGCGATTGTATCATCTGATGGGACATCAAACATGAGTTCGCGCATCAGATTTTCTAAAATCAGGCGCAAAGCTCTGGCTCCCGTGCCGGCAGCAATCGCTTGCTGGGCAATAGCCTTCAAAGCTTCTTCTGTAAATTGCAGCTTGACTCCTTCAATCTCAAACATAGCGATGAATTGCTTGATAATCGCATTCTTCGGCTCCGTTAAGATATGAATGAGATCTTCTTCAGTCAACTCATTGCAATTGGCAATGCTATTGAAACGCCCGACAAATTCTGGAATCATGCCGAATTGGACAAGATCTTCGGGCTCAACTTTAGAGAGTAAAAGACTTTTTTGGGTTGGATCGATCCTTTCCTTGTCTGTCCCATCAAAACCAATCGTATTTCGTCCAAGCCGTTTTGCGATAACTTTATCGAGATTGACAAAGGCTCCTCCTACAATAAACAAAATGTTCTCGGTGTTGACTTTAATGTATTCCTGATTGGGATGCTTTCTTCCCCCTTTTGGAGGAACATTGGCAATCGTCCCTTCTACAATTTTTAAGAGGGCCTGCTGAACACCTTCTCCTGAAACATCTCGCGTGATAGAGACATTGGCAGTGGTCCGGTTGATCTTATCGATTTCGTCAATGTAGATGATTCCTTGCTCAGCTTTTGCCACATCATAATCAGCCGATTGTAAAAGACGTAAAATAATGTTTTCGACATCTTCTCCAACATAACCAGCTTCTGTCAAAGTGGTTGCATCAGCAATAGTAAATGGGACATCGAGAATCGAAGCGAGCGTCTTGGCGATCAGTGTTTTTCCGGAACCTGTGGGGCCGAATAACAGCACGTTGGATTTGCTGAATTCCACGCCGTTATTCTCCTTTGCCTTAGCACGGATGCGTTTGTAGTGATTATAAACCGCGACAGAAATTGTTTTTTTTGCTGACTCCTGGCCAACGATGTATTCATCCAGCCGCTGCTTGATTTCTTTTGGCTTCAGAATTTTGAATTCATAATTGGTTGGGGTCTTTTTATCTAATATTCCTGTGCAAAGACGGACGCATTTATCGCAAATGTAGACATTAGGTCCTGAAATGAGTTTTTCGACCGCTTCTTCTGTTCTTCCGCAAAATGAGCAGCTAGCTAGGTCTTTTGCTGTAATACTTTTTTTACTCATAGGACTCTCTAAAAATAAGGGTTAATAGACAAGGGATGCTACTTTACAGCGGCTCCCTTAGGAACGATTACTTCATCGATTAAACCGTACTCCTTGGCTTCTTGAGGGCTCATGTAGTAGTCTCTTTCGGAATCGATGGCGATTTTTTCTGTCGACTGGCCTGTGCATTCTGCCATGGTGTTGTTTAATAACTTCTTAAGTTCCAATATTTCTTTTGCCTGCAGGGCCACATCCGCATAAGTACCGCCTACACCGCCATACGGCTGGTGGATCATCATGCGGCTGTTAGGGAGAGCAAAGCGTTTTCCTTTGGTGCCTGCTGTAAGCAGCAAAGCGCCCATGGAAGCAGCCTGGCCAATACAGTAAGTATTGATGTTGCATCCCAGGTAGCGCATGGTATCATAGATGGCAAGTCCGGAGGTGATGTACCCGCCAAGGGAGTTAATATAGATATGCACATCTTTTTTTGGATCTTCCATTTTTAAAAAGAGGAGCTGCGCGACTACGACGTTGGCGACCTGATCGGTGATTTCCTGTCCGATAAAAATGATGCGGTCTTTAAGTAGGCGTGAATAGATATCCATTGAGCGTTCGCCGCGGCCGGTATCTTCAATCACATAGGGTGTTAGTGAGAGTGTAGGTCTGTGGTGCGGAGAGGCCATAATGATCCTTTTTTAAATGCGATGATTTTTCTAATTATAAACTTTACGAATTTATCGAGAAAGAAAAATCTAGGATAGTCAATGAGCTTTGAGAAAAACAGGAAAAAAGCTGACTCATTTCTGATTTAAAATTATACCATTTATCAGAAATAAATCTCGTCAATTGGGCTAATATAATGAGGTGATTTCCGACAATCATTTTGAAGCTTATATCTTTGAATATAAGTGAGAAATGATTGCTCGGAAAGCGACCATTAGAATAGCTTAAGTGATGAAGTTTATTTTTGATAGATGGTATTAGATTGTTAGGCTATTTATATTCCCAGATTTGGACGACATTATCACCACAGAGTCCACAGAGAACAAAGAGTGTGAAAATTTACTCCTCTGTGCTCTCTGCGGGTTCTGTGATAGACCCTGTAATTTTTATGCGGAATTCCACTATTGCTTTTCGAAAAGTAGCAGCAAATAATGAATTAAATCCACTGAGCTTTGTCAAGCAGGTACTGCTTAACTTTTCTTTCAAATGCCAGGATCTGAATTTGTTCGCGGAGTCTATCCTTGTCAGTATTAATGTCAATCTGGCTGCGTCCGCTTGGCATCAGGGCGACTTGTTTGGAAAGCTCATGCGTGATGTCCTCATCGGTGACATTTAATTGATTTTCCATTGCAACCCTTTGCAGAAGAAAATGAAGCGTCAGATTGCGCACGGTGCTTTTCTCGACTATTTTATCGAGCTGTGAATAATCATTAACTTCAGGGTTGACATGACCGGCTTCCAATCTTTTTAGGTAATTGTCTAAATGCTGCTCTTTACGTGAATCAATAAAGGTTTTTGGAAGGTCGACAGGGTATTTTTCAACAAGCTGGTCCTCTAAGGCAATAATTTTTTGCAGGTAAATGTCATCTTCCAGTTCATTTTTCAGACGTTCATCAATTTTTTGGTGAAGTTCGTCGATTGTCTGCAGGCCGACTTTTTTGGCCAGGTCGTCGTTCATTTCGGGAGGAACACCTTTCCAGATCGCTTTGACTGTGATACGATAGGGAGAAGATTCAAAGTCAGGCTGCTGATGGTCGCTATTCTGCTTAGTCATTCCTTCCGCATGCTCGCCGGCCTTTAGGCCAATCACATTGCCTTTCATCCAGGAAGGGAGCCCTTTTTGATTCACTTGCGTGCGCTGATTTTTAATGACTTCTCTGGGAGGCTCTTCTAAAAGGATCACATCGACATCGACAAAGTCATTTTCTTCCACACCTCTATCTGTAATTGGCTCGTAGGTCATGAATTGTAAAAGAAGGTTGTCAATGGCATTTTGTCGCTGCTCGTCCGAGACTTCACTTTCAGGGACCTTATTCATTTGAAGCTCTTCGGGATTGACTGTTGGGATGACAGGACGTCCTTCGAATTCCAGCACAAAATGAGCCCCTTTTTCACGGGTGCATTCATGCACGAGAGGGCGTTTGACAAGGCCATCCTTGAGGGGGTGGATATTGGTCAGCTGAATCGCCTCATTAAATGCTGTGCGCAAGGCAATATCGACGCATTCTTTTTGAATGACGGAAGAGTATTTATCGAAAATGAAATGGTCCGGTGCCTTTCCTTTGCGAAAGCCGGGAATGTTTACTTCTTTTTTAACCGCTTTCACGGCGCTTTGGTAGGCCGCTTCCACAGCTTCCGGCTTCACTGTGATGTCGAACTTAATCAGGCAGTTCGGTTTGCGCGCGACATGAATTGTCAGGTGTTCATTGCTTGCGGTATTCTGCTCATTATTTAAAGATTCATCCGACATGATTGCCTCTCTATTGACCTAATTTAAAATTCTTTTTGGGATCATTGCTTCACGAATGGGGGAATTTTATTGAAACAATGGATAGCGGGTGATGAGGCTCGAACTCACGACCCTCACGTTGGCAACGTGATGCTCTACCACTGAGCTACACCCGCATATTTTAACAGACAAAATATGTTTTATTTTTAAGCGGGCAATGAGACTCGAACTCACGACATTCACCTTGGGAAGGTGACGCTCTACCAACTGAGCTATGCCCGCAATTAAAAAGGTAAAACAACAATTTAGCATAACAGGATGGTAAATTGATGGCAAGAGGCGCTTATTAATTTATAGGTCTTTTGTGTATGTTGTCTAAAATCAACTATTTAACAATCTTGGATGCCATCAAATCAAAAATTTGATTAGCAAATTTAATTCCAATTCGCTAATAAGCTTAATTTCCGACGAATGCTTATGCTTCCATGCTTAGGCCTAATAATTCTTTAACGCTCTAAAATACGGTTTTAAGAATACAATGTTAAATTTTCGCAAGCTCAGACACGATGTTTCTCCAGCTATATTGAAAGAGGGAAAATCCCTTTACGATAAAGGCATGGTCGTTTCAACTAAAATCAATCAAATGAATGCTGATTCCATCCGCTTCAGTTGCCGTGTGATGGGAGGTTTTGAGCATTGCTATGAATCTGAAATGGAGATTGATCGCCATGAATCGATTGTTATCGATTCAGATTGCGATTGCCCCTACAAGTATGATTGCCAGCATCTGTCAGCTGTCATTTTCTACCTTGAAACGCATTTTAACCAGATCCTGGTAGCCTTTTCCAAAGAGACCGACCTTGAAAAAAGCACTCATGTGGACGATGATGAAAAAAACAATTTGCGCAAGACTTTCAAGGAAGCGGAGAGCAAGGAACATGCCAGGCAGGACAAAAAGAATCAAAAAGAGCTTTTGGAAGAGTACATCTACGCCTCCGCCCTTTTAGGACAGTCTTCCTTCTTTTTGCCTGAAGAGGAAATGCCTTTGGATAAGGCTGAGCTGGCAGTTGTTTACATTCCGCTTGTGCAAGGTGCCGACCAAATCGAAATCCAGCTTTCATTACGCCTGCCCTTCCGCTCGAAATCACTGAATGTCTCCCAAGTCAAACCCTTTTTAGATGCCATCCGCTATAATGAAGCCATTTATATAGGCGGAAAAAGATACTTTTTTTCCGTCAGCTCCTTTGATGAAACAAGCGCTGAAATTTTAAAGCTGATTATCGATTTTGCCAGGTTTCCCGAGCAAAAAATGGAGAAGCAGCAACGCTCTGCTTTCATCGATATCGAAGCGTTCGGTACGCTGCTTGGCGTCTCCTATGCCATGGCACAAAATCGCTATGCATTGGCAGCCAACGAAGAGGGGAGCGACCTCTATCCGATGCCCTGCATCTACTGCAATACAATCGAAGAGCCGCTGAGACTTTGTCCGACCCCTTCCATGCTGCGCTTTGAAATCAATTACCTGGAAGTCAATGCCCCAAAAATTTTACTTAAGCCCAAAATTCTTTTGCAAAATCACATGATTGTCGATTGCGAAGAGGCTCTTTTATTCGAGTGCGCTAAGCCTGGCATGATTCACCAGAATATTTATTATAGTTTTCAATCCAGTATCAAGCGTAAACATTTAAGAAGTCTGCCGGCCATTCGAAAAATGACGATCCCTGAGCCTTTATTCGGCACATTCGTAGAAAATGCCCTTCCTGAATTGAGCCGATTTGCCGATGTGGCTAACCGGGATGCCATCGACCAGTTTGTGACGCTGCCTTTTGTCGAAAAAGTAGCGGCCGAGTGCGATATCCAATACCTGAACGGTGAATTGGAAGCTTCGTTGAGCTTTGTGTACGGAGATTTTAAAATTCCTGCCGCACTGAATGCCTTGTGCGTGGATCACATCAAAACCTTTGTCACGGATGAAGGGATTTTAGCGCGCAACCTAACGGAAGAGCAAAAAATCATCGAGGATCTGTTCCAAGACTTTATCTATGATCCAATCCAGGGGCTATTCAGCGCAAAGAACGAGAAGAAAATTGTCGAATTCATGACCGAGATCATCCCTGCCAATCAGTCCCGCGTTCAATTCAACTGCCCTGAGAACCTGCTCGATCAGTTCATCTATGACGATACGACGTTCACAATGCAGTTAAGGGAATCGAAACGGGTCGATATGTATGAGGTCGATCTTAAAGTCGAGGGGTATTTGAACGGTGTCACAATTGATCTGCTATGGGATTGCCTCTCCGCCAAAAGAGCCTTTATCGAACTTTCGCCTAAAAAAAAGGGGCGCAAGAAAACAAAGGCCGAAGAAACAAAGGCGCCTTACAAAATTTTAGTGCTCGATTTGGAAAAGCTGGCCCCTGTCATTCAAATTTTTGACGAAATGGGGATTAATCAGCTGGACGACCATGTGGAACAACGGCCTCTTTGGAGCTTGGCAAGCCTTGATGTTGAGCAGTTTATTAATCTGCCAATCTCATTTTCCATGACGGGCAAATTAAAAGAGATTCAAGCCCAAATGCTGGGCGAGCTGCCCTGCGATGCGCGTGAGATCCCCTCGGTTATCCAAGCATCGCTGCGCAACTATCAGGTGGATGGGATCCGTTGGCTGGATCGTTTGCGCGGCATGCATTTGAACGGGATTTTAGCGGACGACATGGGTCTTGGAAAAACTTTGCAGGCAATTATTGCTCTGACGCAGCATAAAATAGACTTTCCTAATAAGCCGTCGATTGTCGTTTGTCCTACCTCACTTGTCTACAACTGGAAAGAAGAGATTGCGAAATTCAATCCCAATTTGACATCGCTGCCGGTCGATGGGAATCCGACGCAAAGAAAAAAGCTGCTTAAAGAGGCGGTGGACTATGATGTGATTATTACCTCTTATACATTGCTCCAGAAAGATATTGAATTCTATAAGAGCATTTCCTTCGGTTATGCAATCCTGGATGAGGCCCAGCATATCAAGAACCGCAGCACCCGCAATGCCCTTTCTGTGAAAATGATCCAGGCCTCGCACCGCCTGATCCTGACGGGCACGCCGATTGAAAACTCCCTTGAAGAACTCTGGAGCCTTTTCGACTTCTTGATGCCCGGGCTGCTTAGTACTTACGAGAGATTTGTGGAAAAATACATTCGGCAATCCGCTACTTTGCAGGCGGGAAAAAGCCTTGAAAACCTTAAAAGGAAGGTGGCTCCCTTTATCTTGCGCCGCATGAAAAAAGATGTACTGGAAGACCTTCCCCCTGTTTCGGAAATTGTGTACCATTGCCATCTCTCCGACGTGCAGCAAAAACTTTACCGCTCGTATGCTGCATCGGCCAGGCAAGAGCTGTCCCAACTAGTGAAAAAGGAAGGGTTCGACCGCGTTCAGATCCATGTGCTTGCGACATTGACACGGTTGAAGCAAATTTGCTGCCATCCTGCCATTTTTGCAAAAGATAAGGCGGA
>JAJTHR010000358.1 GCA_021298935.1 Parachlamydia sp.
ATTTTTCATCGGCATCTTTTGCGTCCCAGCTCATTGCTCGATCTTGCAAACTTATCCAAGTTTGCTGCGATCTCCGCAATGTACTGGGACATAAAATCTCGCCGCCAAAAATTTAAGAACCTACCCGCGCGCGGTATAATTCGACAAAACTCACTTCGCAAACAAGCTCTGGCTTTAACCACACAGCTTTCACATGAGGCGGGTTAGGCCTGAAGCGGGAGGGCTTATTGACATCGGGCTCAAAGGCAAAGGGACATTTTTTTGCAATCAGCGGCTTAAATTGCCCCATCATCTCTTTTTGCAATTTTTGGCTAAAACCGGTCCCAATTTTTCCGATATAATTCAAAACATGACCATCAAATACCCCGACCAGTAAGGAGCTAAAGGGCTTGGGAGAGCCTTCATTGAGAGTATACCCTCCGATTACCACTTCGATCCGATTTTGCGCTTTGAGTTTCAACCAATCCTGCACCCTTTCTCCCGGGCGATACAGGCTATCAGCCCTCTTGGCAATAATTCCCTCCAATCCCATACGCTTGGCTGCGGCAAGCACTTCTTCGGCAGAGGCATCAAACGTATCACTTGCCCGAATGATTCCTCCCCCCGGCAAAATCCTTTTCAATTGTTCCTTGCGTTTGCTTAAGGGCTGATCCATTAATGAACGGCCATCCAGCCAGAGGAGATCAAAAACATAGTAATAAAGTTCTCCATCCGCTTCACTGCGCCAGTTTTGCAAGGCGCCGAAACTCGCTGCCCCCTCTTCATTTAAAACCACAATTTCTCCATCCAAAATAGCCCTTAATTGCAGCTTTTCGAGGGCCTGAACAAGCGGATAATATTTTTCATTAAATGATTTTCGATTGCGTGACAGCAGAGTGACTTGGGATGTATCACAATAGGCGATAGCCCGGTAGCCATCCCATTTTATTTCATACAGCCACCCCGGTTCATCGGGGGCTTTGACCGCCAACGTGGCGAGCATGGGAGGAATGAATTCGGGTTGCGGCGTTTTTTTTGGCATATTCCATTTTTTACATAAAAAAAAGGAATGGGTCAATGCCCTCCCTGAAAAAATTTACTATCGAGAAGTGCATGAACTAGCATCTGTGCCAGCCATTTTTCATATTCTTTAGAGGACCATTGCCGTTCTACAACTAGCAGGCGATACATCTCCCGGCCAGTGAGCGTCCATAAAATATCGCGTGCTTTTAAAAGGGTGAGCCCGCTTGCCAAAGAATTTTCTTCACCCATCAATTTAACAAACTCATCTTGCCTTGCATAGCGGCGGTTTTCTCTTTCTTGCTCGAGCTCCTTCATCTCTTTTGATACGACAGACGCACCGCGTAAAAGATCCATCAACTCTTTTTCGGCCTCATACATTTGACGGGCAAGCTTGGCTGTCATGCCAAGCCGCTTGACGGGTGATTTTTCATGCATAGAGGCATCAACAAGTGCCGTAAATTGCTGCGTAGGGAGGGCCTCATCGATTAAAGCTTGAAGAATGCCCCGTTTAGATTTAAAAAGTGCATAAACTGTAGGCATTGACACATGGGCAGCTTTTGCCAACTGACTGATGGTCACCTGGTCAAACCCCTGCCTTATAAAGGAGTCTTTCGCAGCGCTCAAGATCGTGGATTTAGTTTTATGGGCTTGCTCCTCTCTTGTGCGGGAAGAGTAAGACCTTTTTTCTCTTAACATTTAAATACACCTTGCTATATTCAATATAGTCATATATAATCAATATGGTTTGAACAATAATTAAATTCCAAAGGAGATTAAGATGAAAGAAGAACCTATCACAATGGCCGTAGACTATTACCAAAAGATTGGAGCAAAAAATAGTGAAGGTGTAAAAAAATATCTGCATCCCAATGTACTATTTTATGGACCTTTAGCAAGCTTAAGCGGGCACCAGGCAGTCATTCAAGCGATAGAAAATTTTATGCATGCGATTGAATCGCTGACGATATGTGCTAAATTCGGCTCGGAAAACCAGGCTATGGTTGTGTATGAAGTTAATTTTCCAGGTATCGCCCCCGACTTTCCAGGCGCTGCCCTATTGGACTTTCAAGAAGGTTTGATTGCAAGGATACAATTATTTTATGATGGAAGCCGCATGTCAGCTAAAAAAGAAGAAATTTTTTCCAATTGATCGCTAAAATATTCTTAAAAAATCTTCCATTTCCGGGAGATTTTTTGTATTAATGACATCCTTTTTTTTCAATTCGTCATAATAATGCAGACTGCCGCGATAAAGAAGGGACTGGATCATTTCAGCCATTTTTTTGCCAATGCCGGGAAGGGAGTCGAGCTTATCAAAATAATCCTGCAAATTTTCAATGGAATCTAAAGTGGCTGCAGCCTTTCGATACGAGATGGCTTTTTGCGGCAAATGATCTGTAAGCTCAACAAGCTGAGCTATTTCCCTAAAAATAGAAGCGATTTCATATTGATTCATAAATTTAAATTAAGTATATTTACTTATATTTATTAAAGATAAAAATAAAAGAAAACAATGAACCAAATTTTAGAGTATACTGCCACGGGAGCGCTTATTGGTTATGGGGCAACCTTAATTTGTCCCATCATGTCTCCGCTTGCCGGAGCCCTTAATGGCATTTCATTCGGATTTATATCAAGCCAAACAAACATTTTCGCATATAATAGAAACCAGCTTGATGCCTTATCCACTCAGGAAAAAGCAAAATATATCGCCTTAAATATATTTACAGTCATCGGAAGTGCAGCCGTTTCCACTTTTGCCTGCTTGGTTTTAAATAGCCCTACCCCGTTTTCTGCTTGTCTTATCTATCCGTTGCAAGCAAGTTTAGTGTGCAGTATAGCCCTTTGTCCTTTACTCATTGGGGTAAAAATGATTCAGCAGATAACTGGATAAGCGAACAATAAAAAGCTTGCTTAATAGGTTTTTGATGGATGCTTGGCCTTTTTTCTGTATTAAGTTTGTCCTTCAGCCTTGTTATACCACGCGCGGATAGGTCTTTAAATTTTTCATCGGCATCTTTTGCGTCCCAGCTCATTGCTCGATCTTGCAAACTTATCCAAGTTTGCTGCGATCTCCGCAATGTACTGGGACATAAAATCTCGCCGCCAAAAA
>JAJTHR010000052.1 GCA_021298935.1 Parachlamydia sp.
AATTTTTCATCGGCATCTTTTGCGTCCCAGCTCATTGCTCGATCTTGCAAACTTATCCAAGTTTGCTGCGATCTCCGCAATGTACTGGGACATAAAATCTCGCCGCCAAAAATTTAAGAACCTACCCGCGCGCGGTATACCTGGTGACCGATATGCTATATATTTCGTACTGCAATTTGGCAATTACCGGTTCATTGAATGGATTAGTTGCTTTGTGGGATACGAAGGGGGGGACGATCAAGCAAACAATTCCCTTACCTCTTCAGTGCATCCATCAAATCACATTCGATCAGGAAAATCAGCTTGCCATCACCCAATTTGACGAGTCAGGCAAAAGCACGACTTACCTGATTACGATTGAATAATATCGTCGACTATAGACTTATTTACCGCTTCAAATTCATTATAAAGCTGCTGGATATGGGGAAAAGCAATTCCTTGAACATATTTGTCTTTAAGATTAGGCATATTTATCATTATACCAATTACTTCAAAAGTAGCCAGCACGTTTGAGAAGGGTTTAAGTTGTTCGTTGACTGCTCCCATCATTTTATGAAAAAATTGCGAGGTTCTCTCATCTAGATGACTTAAAGGGGCCTGCTTCGAGGTGACATACTTTTCCACAAAAGCATGTGGTCCAAGTCTTCCGGCTTGAGAAATTGTTTGAAGGAGTTCCATTGTCGCATTTTTAACAGTATTCCCCAGCGCCTGCTCAGAATAAGCTTGTAGACTCGTAGAATTTAAAACTTGCATTTATTTCTCCAAAAAATTATTAATTATAAATAAATTTTAATATGTAGTACATTTTTTTTCAAGATATGTTTTATTACATCAATTTAACAATCTTTTTTCTAGTAATTTCTGTAATTTTTATTTATTGCATAAAAAAATCTAGAATCAGATTTCCTAAGCATTATAAAAAGACTTTCTTTCATGGTTTTAAAGAAAAAATGTGGATGACGGTTGGGCTTGGCCTCACCTTTTTTACGTTATATTTTCTAATGACGTTAGGTTTGAGTGTCTGGCTTGAAAGCACACACAAAGCAGCTCTCTTCTCAATGGCCCACTCCTCTCCTTTAGAATTTATTTATATGGGTCTTTTTTTATTTGCGACTCTCTCTTTATGCATTTATATTGTGCGGCTTATCATTAAATTCATTTACCTATTCCCCAATTAAAAGGGGATGCTTTGCAGCGCGTACTTCATCCAGGCGAGTCACTGGCATAGTATGAGGGGCTGTCTTCACTAACTCAGGAGAGTTTTGAATTTCAGCGACGATTTTTTGGAGGGTCTCCACAAAATAGTCAAGCGTAGCTAAAGATTCGCTTTCTGTGGGTTCTATCAGCAGGCACTCTTTAATAATGAGAGGAAAATAAACAGTCGGCGCATGAATTCCGTAATCCAGCAACCGCTTGGCAATATCTAAAGCACGCACCCCCTTATCAACATAGTTATCGGCCTGCACGACAAATTCATGCATGCAAAATTGGGGAAAAGGAAGTGTAAACAAATGGCCTATCTTAAGTTTAAGATAGTTGGCATTTAGTACGGCCATTTCTGCAATGCGGCGCAAGCCAAAGTATCCATGCAGTCTGGCGTAAAGATAAGCGCGCAGGTAAATGAGAAAATTGCCATGAAATGCGGCCACTTGTCCAATAGATAAATTATCTTTCCACGCAACCCGGTAGCCTGCAGGGGTTCTTGTCACTCGCGGTATTGGAAGATAAGGAAGAAGCCGTTCATTGCAAAGAACGGGGCCCGATCCGGGCCCTCCCCCTCCATGAGGTGTAGAGAAGGTTTTGTGCAGGTTAATATGCATGACATCAAAACCCATGTCACCCGGGCGTGCCACATTTAATATCGAATTTAAATTGGCTCCATCGTAATAAAGAAATCCTCCCGCTTCATGCACAATTTGTGCAATCTCTTGAATCTGCGCGCTAAACAGTCCAAGGGTATTGGGGTTGGTAAGCATCAGACCGGCTGTGCGAGGAGAGACGAGAGCCTTTAGCGCTTCGATATTTAAATCCCCTTCAGCATTAGTCGGAATGGAGAGAGTTTTAAAACCGCACATGGCGGCAGTTGCCGGGTTGGTGCCATGGGCATTGTCAGGTATGAGCAGCTCCTTTCTTTCATGATCCCGTTGAGCCTGATGGTAGGCAGCAATCATTTGGATACCGGTGAACTCCCCTTGTGCGCCTGCATTGGGGGCAAGGGAGCCTCCGGCCATGCCGAACAGGGAGCAGAGGAACTCGATCAGTTCAAAAATCACCTGTAAATTCCCCTGGACAGTCTCATCGGGCGCTAGCGGATGGGTTCTGGTAAATCCGGGCAAACCGGCGCACCATTCGTTGACCCTTGGATTCAACTTCATGGTACAGCTGCCAAGCGGGTAAAAATTCGTATCGATTCCCATGTTTCGTTTCGCCAGCTGCGAAAAGTGGCGGGTTAAATCGATCTCCGACACCTCAGGCAATTGGAGGGGCGAAACACGTAATTTTTCATTTGGGGGCTGGAAGGCGGATAAACCAGGAAAGTCTGCCGGAAGGCTGTAGGCATGCTGATCTTCTTGGGATTTCTCAAAGATGGTTTGCATACACCCTCTTGGCTGTTTCAATGTAGCGGTCCAGCTGGGACTGATTTTTTGTTTCTGTCACGGCAGTAAGCACATGGGTGGAAAGATGAGGAAAAAAACGGCTTAAAGACACGCCCGGTTCGATCCCCGCTTTCCTAAATACGGGAAGCACCTCATCAAGGGGACGTTTAAAATCAATGACAAATTCATTAAATACCGGCTGGCTGCTCCACAATTGCAAATCAGGAATCGTTTCAAGATGCTTTTGCAAATAGGCGGCTCTCTGATAATTCGCACAGGCAAGCTTATGCAGCCCTTTTTTTCCATACCATAGCAGCGTGGCTAAACTCGCCAGAGCAGCAAGAGCCTGATTCGTGCAAATATTGGATGTCGCCTTCTCTCGTCGTATGTGCTGCTCCCGCGCTTGCAGCGTCAATACATATCCCCTCCTCCCTTCCGTGTCGAGAGTTTCCCCAACAATGCGGCCCGGTAGCTGGCGTATCAACTCTTTGCGGCAAGCCATGTAGCCAGCGTAAGGTCCGCCAAAACCTAAATGCAATCCGAAAGGCTGGCAATCCCCGACTGCAATATCGGCCTCTTGTTCGGCTGCGGAAGAAAAAAGGGCGTACGACAGCGGGTCGGCGCATTGGATCAGAAGCGCCCCTTTTTCATGAGCCAGCTTTGCAACGCGCTTTCCCTCTTCAAGAGAGCCAAAAAAGTTAGGCGACTGGATCAAAACAGCGGCTACATCACTACCAAGCCGACTTTCTAATTCCTCTTCATTTAATCTGCCTCCTGGCAAATAGGAAACAAGTTCAATTTCGGCCGGCTGATTTTTTAAGTATTGTTTAATCACCCCCAGATAATGGGGATGGATATTTTCTGCCACCAGTACTTTTTGCTTTTTTTGATAACGGATAGCCATTAATAGCGCTTCGGCGCAGGCGGATGCCCCATCATAGACAGAGGCATTTGCTGCATCCAAACCAGTCAGCCTGCAGATGGCAGTCTGAAACTCAAAGATGATTTGCAGCATTCCTTGCGATGCTTCAGCCTGATAGGGTGTGTAGGAAGTCAAAAATTCAGATTTGGCGCAAATCGCAGCCGTTAGGGCCGGTTGATGGTGTTCAAAAGCGCCTGCTCCCAGGTAATTATCAAAATCGGGAAAGGTATTTTTGGCTGCCAGTTCCTCCATCCATCGCATTCCTTCATATTCCGAAAGGCCATCATCCACTGAAGGCGGGGGCAGAGCCAGGCTGGCAGGAATTGCTTTAAAAAGCTCGCTAATGTCACGGATATTTAAAGCCGCCAGCATGGCCATGATTTGCGGTGCTTTGTTAGAAATAAAATCCACTTATGCACCATTTAAGAGGGCTTGGTAGGCCCCCTCATCCATCAAAAGATCCAGCTCAGAGGGGTTGGTCATCTTAATTTTGGCAATCCATCCCTCTTTTTGGGGCGCTTGATTGACAAGTTCCGGCTTTTCTACAAGCACGCTGTTCACTTCAATGACTTCTCCGCTGATTGGTGCGTAGACATCTGCTGCCGCTTTGGTGGATTCGAGCACTGCAATCTCTTCGCTGGCCTTTATTTTTTTACCAACAGTCGGCAATTCGACATAGACAATGTCGCCAAGCTCTTTTTGCGCATACAAGGTGATTCCCATGCGGGCTTCGGCTTCATTTTCCATTTCAATCCATTCGTGCGAGTCTGTAAATTTCATTGCTTTTTCCTTAAACCTGAGTTTTGAGTTTCTCTGCCTGAAATTCAGGTTATAAACGGTAAATCAGCCACTTCAGAGCGGCACCTTGTTTGCCTGATTTCAATTTCAACGCTTTCGCCCGTCTGCAAAGGAGTATGAGACAGAATTAAAGCGATCGGTGCTTTTAATGTAGGGGAAAAGGATCCCGATGTCACAATGCCTATGGGCTCCCCCTCTCGAAGTACACTAAAACCCTGCCTGGGAATTCCGGGTTCCTTCATTTTAATGCCATAAGCATTCCTTTTCAAAGAATTATTTTCCCATTCTATCAAAGCCTCTTTACCCAAAAAATCTTTGTCCCATTTGATAGTCCATGCCGAAACGCTTTCATTCGCTTTGATCTCATCAGAAAGCTCATGGCCATAAAGAGCAAATCCCATTTCCAAACGGAGGGTATCGCGCGCTCCAAGGCCTGCAGGTTGGATGCCAAGCGGCTCCCCTTGCATCAATAGACGGTTCCACAGCTCTTTTATCACATCGCTTTTGGCATAAAGTTCATATCCCCCGGCTCCTGTGTAACCCGTCGTAGAAATGTAAACCCCTTTTTCTTCCAACCAATGCATGGGTTTTAAGGAAACAGCTTCTGTGAAGAATTTTGCGATCAAAGAAGTTGCCAAGGGACCTTGCAAAGCCAAAATGCCGCTATGTTCGAAGTCAGGCACAATTTCGACATCCCACCCATCAGCTTGCTCAAGGAGGTGGTTAAAATCTTTTTGACGATTGCTGGCATTGGCGATGACATGGAAATGCTCGGAATCCCGGCGATAGACGATGACATCATCAATGCAGGTTCCATCCTGCCGGCACCATACTGTATAGGTGGCTGTATAATTTTTTTTACCTGCAATCTGGTTTGTGGACACATAATCCAGGAAGGCTTCAGCTTCTCGACCGTGGATATGAATCGGCCCCATATGGGAGACGTCAAAGAGTCCCACCTGATTACGTACGGCATGGTGCTCAGAAATAATTCCAGCGTATTGAATGGGCATTTCCCAGCCGCTAAAATCGGCCATTTTCGCCCCCAAGGCCACATGCGTCTCATATAAAAATGTCTTCATAATGATGCAAACTAGCGAAAAAGGATGTAGAAAGCTACAAAAATTTTTAGTCGATGGATCTCATCAAACAGACTACCACAGGGCCAACAGAAAGGGGGCTCGTGGTAGTTAAATGAGGTGCGTCATTTCGGGGTGAGTAGTAATGAAGCCCATAAAGAGGGTTGCTGTTCAATTTGGAAATCTTTTGACACGGCAGAAAAGTGCTGTGGAGCGCCTCCTGCACGGTTGATGCGGTAAGTAAAACCTAAGCGATTGAATTGGCTGGGATCGTAGCCATGCAGGCAGGATGCCGGAATAAATAAATGCATTTCATAGGAATCCCTTTTTTTCTTGGTTTCACTTTTTAAAGTTTGCGCGTCACATATAGGATGCCTGTCATCTGTACGAAAATGGGTCATCTCTCCGCACCAGTGCTCATCCACTGTTTCTGCCAAAAAGAAAAAATGGTGGCAAAAACGTGTATTGAAACCGGATGTTTTTACATCCCGCGTATCAATGAATAGCTCGACGCTATCCCCTTTTTGGAGCTGGGGATAAGAAGAGCGTGAAGTCGGCTGATCCACTTCCACTAGAAAACGAAGACCCTCCTCATTCCATCCCATGGCAATTGTTGCAAATGCTTTTTCATGGCAAAGCGCGCCCGTTTTGGGCAGCTCGAAATCTTTAGAAAGCCGCCCCTTCCCAGGAAGGTAGCGACAATCAGCTGAAAGAGCAAAAAATTCAACCGGTGCTAAAGAAAAAAGAGGGCTTTCAAACATGCTTAAGGATTTAAACCCTCACTTTCATCAGGCGCCTGCAGATACTTTAGAGAAATGGCGTTTTTACTTTCAATTTTTTGTAAAACATCCGCCATCAAAGTTCGTTGCACTTCTTGCGAAAGAAGCTTCTGCGCCTGCCTTGTTTGTTCCGCAATTGCCACTTCTTTTTGCCCTGTCTCTTCTCCACGCCCAATAATGCGGTAAAAAGAGAGATCCCCATTGACCGGAGTCTGTACAACAGACCATTCTCCGATAGGAAGCGCAAACGCCTCATTCAGATCAATACCGGAAGTATTTTCACGCCGTGTCAGGGTCACTGTCTCCTTATTCAGCAGCCACTGATCCGAGGGCTGCTTTCTCGACTGCTTTTCATCTGCAATGTAGGCATGCCCTTCTTCAGGATGAGCTGTAATGATGCCTTTTACCTTTTCAACATAAGGAACAAAACGAAGCGAGGCAAGCCTGTCATTGCTTAAGGACTCTGCATCCCCTTTTTTCAAACCATCCAGGACGTTTTTGAAATAGTGGGCGGCGACTTTGTCCTCTACCTGCTTGAATGTCTTCCATTCCTTTTTGTCATTTTGGAAGTCTTCAGGGTTTTGGGTGCGTAGCGCAATGTAAGCCTTTTCCAGCAAGCGGGCACGCATCTTGTCTAGCGTGCCATCTTCCATGGCTTCTTCAAAAGTGAGAAGGGCAGGCACATCATCTCTTTCGATCACTTTGATGCGGTAATAGTCGCGATTGTTGGCGGTATAAGCCTGCAAAGAAGCGGGAACGGTTTCAAGATCTGCTCCATCCAATTTTTTCATCAGATCGCCTCTTTGCTCCTTTTTATCCAGTCCGTTAAAAGGAGTTTTTCCACCCTCTTGGCGCAAACCAAAAGTGCCCTTTTGGATAGGAGCCGCTGCCAATAGCTCGGATACCCATTCAGGATTCTCCTGCACGATGGCTGACTTTGCAAATGCATCAACCTGGGCGCGCGTTTCACTATTCAATTCATCCAAGGCATCAAAGCGCTCTTGACGAGACAGGGCCTGTTTAGTTCCAAGCTCGGAAAACTGATTTTTTAGCGTTTCCCAATTTTTGTCTTCCACTTCAAAGTCCCATAATTTTTTAAGACCGATGCGCGCCTGAAGGCTTTTTAAATTGGCCGCCGTGTATTCAATCGTGTATTTTTTTTGTACAAGTTCAGGAAAGGTACGCTCCACTTCGGAAACGGAAAGAATGCGCTCAGGCAATCCTAAAGAATCCCTCTGAGAGCTGATGGCTTCCAGATAAATCTGATAGTTCTGCAAGCTTTTCTCATCGCCAAGACGCAAAGAGGCCGGCAAACGGTAAAGTTCTGCCGTGACACTTTCATGAGCATAATCCCCAAATTGTTTGAAAGGGAGCGTATCGACCAGGGCGGACTGCCCGGCATCCTGGAAATAACGGCGGAAAAGGAGAATTTGCCTCCACACTTTTACTGCCCGTGAACGATCCATATTCATGATGCGCAGCTGTTCGTTAAAATACTCTTCAGGGGATGCTACACCAATTGCGGGATTGTTTTTATTTTCCTGATAGCTGATTTGGGTATTGCGGATCAAATCGGCTAACGCTTCTTCTTTTGAAACGCTGTAACCTTGCCCTTCAGCAATAATGGCAGAATTGATGATGAATTCGCTGGCCAGACGGGTAAAAGCCGGTGAAAACCAATCTTCAATCGTATGGTACCCAAAAAGGGAGAGATCCGTGCGATCCAATTGAGGGTCAGGGGTCAGCCACTGATACTGTCCCTCTTGATAGCGCAGCACTTGACGCAGCATGGCAGGCGTGAAGTGCCTTTGAGCCAGATACAATTGAATGCGGCTATTGAGAGCCGGGAGATCTGTCGCGTCCTGAGCTTTTTGCAGGGCTTGATAGTGAGCACTCATTTCAGGAAAAAAATTGTTCCATACATTTTGTACGTTTATGAAACGTGCTTGCGGATGGTTATAAAGCGTCGAACGTTTTTCCTTTTCAAAGCGCTGGTTGAGCCCGGTTCCCAGGTCTTCACGGTAAGCTTGTGCAAGCTGGGCAGCCAAACCTGTCTCGAATAAGTCTTTTTGGATCACACCATCATTCAAAAAGTTAGGGCCCCACGCCCCGCCATAAGCCTTTTTATCGGTTCCGTCAGTGGCAAGGAAAATGGCCATCTCATCTACATCGGCACGGGTCACTTCTCTTCCATCAATGGCTTTAAAAGCAAGCTGTTCCCTCCATTGCGGCGAGCCAAGGGTGCTGTAGGTCCCGAAGAAAGAAAAGGAAACTACGATCACAAAAGTTATCACAACAAAAAAGTATTTTTGGTGTCTGCGAAAAAAATCAAGCATGGGGTCTGTCACTCCAAATTTAATTGAGCTATTATCCTATCAAAAAGATTTTTTCCAATAAACCTCAATTTCATTTAACCTAAATTAATATAAATTGATTTTACTTGATTTAATTTTTTTATGATTATAAAATAAAACATTAATATTTTTGAGTTTTTATGACTAATTTTATAAGTTTAGTAAAAAAAGAATTTACCTCTTATTATCAAGACCTTTCCTATTGCCACCCAAGGGAAGTGAATTTGGAAAATGAGTACGAGCGCTATTCAATTGCCCGCCGCCCTGAAGTCATGGAACTCATTCATTCTGTTTTACAGACTCCGTTGCCGGTTCCTGCTCTGAATGGAAAGAGTTTAAATACCTTGCTGCAAAACAATTACGACAGTTTTCACAAAAATAATATTGCTTCTGCATGCACGATTTATAATAGAGAAGACAATAAAAGCATTGTGTTAGAGCATCCTGAAGCGCCAGGATGGCTGCTAAAGCAAAATTATCGTTATGCAGAAGTAAACGGAAATTTTGGCCTACTTTTACGTTATATCTTGTCAAATAGGGTTCCTTTTTGGCTTTTCCATTTTAAAACATGGCACCGAGTGGCAAACCTCAATCATCGTGGTCTCTCATTTAAAAATTCAGATTTAAACCCCTTAAGGGTCGTATTGTTGAAAAGAGCCAGGCAATGCATAAAAAAAAATCAGTTGGACAAAGTTTTAGCAGTCAAAGAATATTTATATCGTTTTTCGGACTATCACCCGAATGATGCGATCGACGTTAAGTTCCTCGTTATCTCTAAGAAAGTGCCTATTTTAAATGAACGCGAAAGCCAACGCCGTTTTATCCAATTGGCACGTCGAAACCCGAATGAGCTAAAAAAAATAATCGCCCAAGTCGCTACTGTCATTAAAAACACCTCCTTGAGCGATATGCATCTTAATAATATTCGTTTCATGGACGATGGCACCAATCGTGTCTGTTTATTTGACGGGGAGCCTTTAGGGGGTGTTTGCGATACATCAACCTCTTTTCAAAATAAAAAATTTGATTTTGCACTCCCTTGCATTCTGGGTCTGAGGGTGTTGGTCGATCACACTTCCAATTGCATGAGAGAGATGGGATGGGAAGAGGCGGATGTCGAAGCAGTCTCCTCTCTTATAAAGGAAGTCGTCGACCCCTTGGCGGATGAAATAATCTGTGAAAGAAGAAATTACTATTTTAAACTGATTGCAAGTTTTATGTGCCCTCTCTACCCCTTAGCCCTTTTAGCATTAGCCGTCAGCCGCACTGCTTTAAAAACTATCTTTAATCCTATTTTTTAATTCTTCCTGCATCAACCTGAAAGGCTGCTTCTTTATTTGCTCAAGGCAAAAACTGTTTTGCTCCATCTGCTGCAAAAGTTCATTGTTTTTTAGAACGGCTTGCAACATGTTTCGGTCAGGAAAGCTAATAAAGATACTTCCCTGATGCAAGTAGCCTTTTCTTGTCCTTCTTTGGGCAGCCCCCCCTATTTTTCTCCCCTCCATCAGCAGGTCGAATTCTGTCGGAAGGGCCATACAGAAAGGCCCGCTCCTTTTTTCCCCTTCTTGGGGCTGAAGGAGGCTGGGCTCAATGAGACTGCCGCAATAACCCTTGAGGACTTTAGCAATTCTAGTGTTGATATAAGCATAATTATCAAGAGGGCATGTTGAGTAGCTGGAGTGGCAAGCTGGCACAAGAATGGAGAAAGCAAAATCTGTGACATGAAAGATGATTCCCCCGCCGGTCGGACGCCTGGCTGTCTGGATGCCAAAGACCGCCAGCGCCGCATGATTTAAATGCTGCTCCGGCTTTGAAAAATAACCATAGGTCAGCGCCGGACTGTTCCATTCATAAAAATGAAGAACAGGCCCTCCGTTTGGATCGAGCCCTTCAAGAAGGCAGGCATCCCTATCCATGATTTCCTGCGGAGGCAACGGCCCCGATTCAATGACCAAAGAGGGCTTAGCGGCAGACGATGGGGTGATAGCGATCATTTAATTTTTCATTGAAGATGTAACCGAGCTGCTTAAGGAAATGGGTGTGGGGGTCATTGTGTTCAAGCAGGTAGTGGGAGTAGAATTCAGTATAGACAATTAAAAAATGGTCAGCTCCTGGTGTTTCCATTAAAACGGGCCAGGGAATTTCCTTTTCGGGATTCAAATAAACCGCCCGGCCGTTTCCATTAAAAAACACCTCGCCTCCCTCTTCATTTGATTGGGGGTGGCCAAAAGAAAATAATAGACCACACAGGACATTCTCTACGCAGCTAATCGTCTTTAAATTTGCATTTTTTTGTAAAAATTGGCGGTAAATGCCTTTGTTTTCTCCATAAGGGTCTTCATTAAAAGAGGGAAAATACTGGGTGTACCCAAGGCGTAAAGGCTTTTTTTGCGCCAATTCGGCCGCAATTTCAGCAAAACGAAGCTGGCAAACCATCTTGCGTAAAGCCTCATTGACGCGCCATAGGTCCCGCCCTTCTAAAAACAAAGGATCGGAGGGAAGCTTCTTTAATTGGCTATCACTTTTATGCAGCCGCTCGGCAAGGCTTGCTTTGATCAGTTGATGAAAATTTTCAGTTTGCTCGGCAGACAGCAAATCATCAAAGGCGATCGCTCCCGTTTTCGCAAAATAATCAATGTGCTCTTTAGCTAAAGCGAATTTCATTTTACCACTTTTTTTCGGGTGTCAAGATAGTCTAGCAAAAAAAAGCTTTGTTGACTAGTATGGTTTCTTATGAATCCTTTCTCTCAACTTATTTCAAATGCTTCGCAAATTGAATCCAGGCTCGGATACGTCTTTAAAGATAAATCCTTGCTGGCTTTAGCGTTTGTCCATTGCTCTTTTGTCAATGAAAACAAAGAGGTCGCGCAGCATAATGAACGCCTCGAGTTTTTAGGAGATTCGGTGTTAGGCATGCTCATTTCCGATAACCTTTACTGCCGCTTTCCCGGCACCCCGGAAGGAGAGCTTTCTTACCTGCGCTCAAGACTTGTGGAAGCCGCCTCGTGCGTAAAGTACATTCAAACGCTTGAGATCGGCCACTATCTCCTACTGGGAAAAGGGGAGCGGATGAATGACGGAAGAGGGCGTGAAACAATTCTTTCCGATCTTTTTGAAGCCATCGTAGGTGCTATTTATTTAGACGGCGGGGTGGAAGCTGCCAAAAAATTCATTTTCGGCAATTTTTCGAAGGAAATTGAAAAAACCCTCGAAACTCCCTTGCATAATTGGAAAGCCCTTTTGCAGGATTATTGCCAAAAAAAATTTCAACAGACGCCTGTCTACAAAGTTCTTTCTGAAACCGGGCCTGACCACAGCAAAGTATTTTCCATCTGCGTATGCGTCAGCGATAAAGAACTCGGACAGGGAACCGGCGGTTCAAAAAAAGAGGCCCAGCAGGCAGCTGCAGAGGATGCCCTTTCCCGCTTTAATTCTATACAATCGAGGTAGGAGATGGCCAAACAAAAAAGCGCATGGTTTTGTTCAGAATGCGGACAAAAACAGCTTAAATGGGCCGGTCAGTGCCCTTCATGCGCCGGATGGAACACTTTTCAGGAAGAAATCGAGCTTTCCAACCTATCCCGCCGTTTTGAAGGGCAAGCCATGGCTCCCAGCCGCCCCGTCAAGCTGAATGAGATCAAAGTCAACGAAATGCCCCGCATTCAGACACAGATTCATGAATGCGACCGCCTCCTGGGAGGAGGACTTGTTCCCGGCTCCCTGACCCTTGTGGGTGGCGATCCGGGGATCGGAAAATCGACCCTTCTCTTACAACTCTCCAATGCCCTTGCCCAGCAGGGTCTGGTGGTCCTTTACATTTGCGGGGAAGAATCGGTCGATCAGACATCCCTCAGGGCTCATCGCTTGGGAATAAAAACAGACAATTTGTTGCTGCTGAGCGAGACGAATTTCAGCCTAATCAAACAGCAGATCGATCAAGTCAACCCGGACATCCTAATCGTTGACTCGATCCAGATCGTTTATAAAAGCGAAATAGCTTCCGCTCCAGGATCCGTTTCCCAAGTGCGCGAAACGACAACTGAATTCATGCATCTCGCCAAAGGGAGAAACATCGCCACCTTTTTAATCGGCCATGTCACAAAAACCGGTGAAATAGCCGGACCGCGCGTCCTGGAACATTTGGTCGATACGGTCCTCTATTTTGAAGGGGATAAACAGCATCATTACCGCATGATACGGGTCGTCAAAAACAGGTTCGGGCCAACAGATGAAATCGCTGTCTTTCAAATGAAACAATCGGGCCTGGTTGAGGTTCCAAATCCTTCCGAAATTTTCCTGGAGGAGCGCCGCAAGGAAAATATTGGCTCAGCCATTATCCCGACACTTGAAGGCTCTCGGCCTATTTTAATTGAAGTGCAGGCTCTTGTCACCGATACTGTTTTCAGTACACCCTCACGCCGTTGCACCGGGCTCGATCAGAACCGGCTTGCCTTGCTCCTTGCCGTCCTTGAAAAAAGGATGGGTTATCAGCTGCATAAATGCGATGTATTTGTTTCCGTAGCCGGAGGCCTGCGCATCACAGAGCCCGCCCTCGATCTGGGCCTGCTGCTCGCTTCTGCCTCTTCGATGCGCAACCGCATTATCGATCCCGACACAATCATAGTAGGCGAAGTCGGCCTAGGTGGCGAGGTAAGAAGCGTGCCGCGCATCGAAAGCCGTTTAAAAGAAGCCATTCACATGGGTTTTAAGCGCTGCATCGTACCCAAAAGAAACGTGAAGGGAATTGCCGAAGATTTGCATCAAAAAATTGCTGTCCAAGGAGTCGAAAATGTCGAAGAAGCCATCCATGCCCTCTTTCCTTAAATTTCCCATTCAAGTAGGCGCCCGCTCGTCGCCCCTCTCGCAGGTTCAAATAAAAGAGGTTCTGACTGAATTGAGAAAATATGTCCCCGAAGCCTCTTTCACTCCCCTCTTTTTTTCCTCAACCGGCGATCTTGATCAAAAAACCTCTTTGCGTTCCCTTGATAAAACCGATTTTTTTACAAAAGAGATTGATGAGGCACTGTTAAAAGGACAATGCCGCATTGGAATTCATTCCGCTAAAGACCTTCCCTCTTCTCTGGCGGACGGTCTTGCCTTGATTTGTTTAACAAGAGGACTTGATTCTTCAGATTCTTTGGTGCTTCGTGATGGCGCTACGCTTGCCTCGCTTCCCTTGAATGCTTGCATAGCTACCTCTTCCCTGCGACGGGAAGACGCTGTCAAAGAGTTACGGTCTGATCTGACTTTTAAGGATTTAAGAGGGACAATTGAAAAAAGGCTGGCAAAACTGGAAACCGGCGAAGCAGATGGGGTTGTCGTGGCAGAAGCTGCCTTAATTCGCCTGGGACTGACCCATCTCAATCGTATCCGTTTGCCGGGCGATACGGTTGAGGGCCAAGGACAGCTTGCCATTCTGGCAAAAGTGGACGATCAAGAAATGAAAGATCTTTTCTCTTTGCTTGACAGTCGATGAAAAAAATTCTTTACACTGGTTTAGACCCCTCCAATTGCCAGGCAGTGGGTGAAATTGTCCATAGCCCTTTTATTCAAATTATTCCTAAGCCTCTAGACGACGTCGTGCTGCGGGCTTTTAAGAATTTTAGTCTTTTCACTCACTTGATCATCACCTCAAAAAGCACCATTCCTATTCTAAAGCAATTCCTTTCCTCTCTTGGTCTAGAAAAAGCATGGAAAGAAAAAATTCATCTGGCAGTTGGTAAAGTAACCGCTGTAGGGCTAGCTAAGCAGGGAATTAATAAAATTATGGTCCCTTCCATTGAAACGGCCGAAGGAATCGTTGAAGAAATGAAAAAGCTTGATCTCTCGCACGCCCATGTCTTTTTCCCCCATTCCTCCCTTTCACGTCCGGTCATTCATAAATTTTTGCATGATTCAAATACTTCCTTTCATGCCGTACCGCTTTATGAAACACATTTTTGCAATCCCGAAGTGGATATTAATTTATTTGATGAGGTAATTTTCACAAGTCCCTCAACTGTAAATGCTTATTTTGAGAAATTTGGCTGCTTTGAAAAAAAAATTACTTTTACTTGTATCGGTCCTGTGACAAAAGCGCGCTATCTGCTCTTGAATAATTAGTCGTGAACTCCTATAAACTTAAATTAAAATTTAAACAATCCTCCAAGGAGTTTTATGAATTCAAATAGCGACAGACAACCGTACCAACTCCCTCCTTTGCCCTATGATTTTGGGGATCTCGAGCCGGCGATCAGCGCTGATATTATGATTTTACACTACACCAAGCACCATCAGACCTATGTGAATAATTTAAATAAGGCATTGGAGCAGTATTCTGAAGCGGAGAAAAAAAGGGATTTAGGAGCCATGATTGCCCTTCAATCCGCCATCAAATTCAATGGCGGGGGGGATGTCAACCACTCCATTTTCTGGACAAATTTGTCTCCGGTCAAAGACGAAGGGGGAAAGCCGCCTGAGGGTCTATTGGCCGATACCATTAACCAGGAATTTGGCAACTTAAGCACACTTGTGGATCAAATGAGCGCCAAAGCGACGGCCATTCAAGGTTCTGGCTGGGCGTGGCTTGGTTTTGATAAGGCGAATAACCGGCTTACCGTGGCAACCTGCGAGAACCAGGATCCCTTGACGACAAAAGGGCTTGTTCCCCTCTTGGGAATTGATGTATGGGAGCATGCTTACTACCTGCAATATAAAAATGTCCGTGCCGATTATGTCAAAGCCATTTGGAGCATAGTGAATTGGCGAAATGTGGCTGAGCGCTTCCAGAAAGCCAAAGAAAAATAGGGGTGGTTGACACCCTTTTCCTTTGAGATATCTTAAGAGGAGTCTACAAAATCAGCCTGATCTATTTTGTAGACACTCTCTAAGGATTGTGGCAAAATAGAGGATTGTCAAGAAAGATAAGGATTAAAAGTGGGGTTATTTTCTCGGGATAAGCCAAAAATAAAAATTCAAACGACCAAAAAAGATGGCTTCAGCGGATGGTTAAAATGCTCTCATTGCAACGAACTGATCCATGCCAATGAGCTTGAGCAAAATAGCAACTGCTGTCCTAAATGCGATTACCATTACCGGCTTGCAACAGAAAATCGCATTAAAAGCATCAGTGACAGTGGGACCTTCAAAGCGTTATTTAATAATCTCCAAACAGTCGATGCCTTGAATTTTGCCGATACCGATACCTACCCTAATCGCCTCGCGAATACAAAAGAGAAATCAACGGGTAATGAAGCAGTAACCGTCGGTACCTGCCTGCTTAATCAAAACAGAGTGGCCCTGGGCGTCATGGATTTTAGCTTTATGGGAGGGTCGATGGGTTCGGTCGTTGGTGAAAGGCTGACCCGTCTCATGGAATTGGCGATTCATGAAAAAATTCCTTTGATCATTATTTCCACATCTGGTGGAGCCCGCATGCAGGAATCCATTTTATCTCTTATGCAGATGGCCAAGACATCAGCCGCTCTGGCCAAGCTGCATCAGGCGGGAATTCCCTATATTTCTGTTTTAACAAATCCGACAACCGGTGGTGTGACTGCTTCATTTGCCTCGCTTGGCGATATTATTGTGGCTGAACCCAACGCCCTCATCTGTTTTGCCGGTCCCCGCGTCATTGAGCAGACGATTGGCCAACAGCTTCCGCCCGGAGCTCAGCAGTCTGAATTTTTACTTGAACATGGAATGATCGATTGCATTGTCAAACGGCATGAATTGAAGGCCAAGCTGGCTGAACTCTTGGACTATTTTAAAGGTAATAATCATAACAAATTGGAAGGGTTAGCATGAATCATCCGCACACTTTAGAAATTTCCGTAATGATCGATGAGGAAGAGCTGCTTCCCTTTTATATGACAGCCGGTGCTGCAGGCGCTGATATAAAGGCCTGCATGAAAGAGCCGCTTGAAATTCTTCCCGGCCATTCCGCATTAATACCGACAGGCATGCGCGTAGCCATCCCAGATGGATTTGAAATTCAAGTGCGGCCTCGCAGCGGACTCGCTTTAAAGCATCAGGTGACTGTATTGAATACCCCGGGAACCATCGATGCCGACTACCGGGGAGAAATCAAAGTGATTTTGATTAATCATGGACTGCAGTCCTTTGTTGTCACTCATGGAATGCGCATTGCGCAGCTTGTTTTAGCTCCTGTCGTCAGGGCTCATTTCGTTTTGGCGAATGAGCTTGCTCTCACAGAAAGGGGAGCGGGAGGATTTGGACATACAGGTTAACGATGAAAGCATCAATTTCTGATTACATGGATCCTCAGATGATCGCTTTTTTTAAAGCAGAGTCGAGGGATGATGCCCTACAAAGGCTAGTTGAATTAATCTACAAAAGCGGAAAGATTGAGGATGAGGCTGCTTTTTACCAGGCCATTATTGAACGGGAAAAGATCGTCTCGACGGGAATTGGGATGGGAATTGCCATTCCGCACGCCAAGCTGCCTTCCTATGACAAATTTTTCATTGCCATTGGCCTCCTTTCAAGTCCTGTTGAATGGAATTCGCTCGATGGAGCGCCTGTCCGGCTGGTTTTTATGATCGGCGGACCAGATGATAAGCAAACAGAGTATTTACAGCTTCTCTCTGGATTAACGCAAACAATTAAGGATCAGACTAAACTAAAAAAAATTTTCACTCTGCGAGACCCCGTGCAAATGATTGCTTTATTTTCTTAAAATCATTTATATATATTTAATAACTCAATTAATTAGGTAGATTATGGATTTAATGATCAAAGATGTCGCTGATCTTCTGAATGTATCCGAGAATACAGTCCAGCGCTGGATCACTGAAGGAAAAATCCCGACTTACCGCATTAACGAGCACTATTATTTCTCCCGTACAGAAGTGGAAAGCTGGGTCATTTCCCATAAATTCGATGCCACGCAAGGTTCTTCACCCTTTCAAAAGGATGAAGATCCTACTCTATCCAAGGGTGGCTTTAAGCAGTTTGGCCTATTCAGATCTATCCATAAGGGCGATGTCCTCCAGGATATCAAGGGATCGACAAAAGAGGAAATCATCCGCAGGACAATGAAAAAGGTGGCCAAGCAGCTGCACATTGATCCGGAAGTAATGTCCGAGCTCTTGCTTGACCGGGAAAAAATGATGCCGACTGCCCTGAGCAATGGAATAGCAGTTCCTCATACGCGGGACACTTTGCTTGAAGCGCATCATGATGTTGTCATTGTCGTTTTTCTAGACGAGCCGCTAGAATATGGGGCCTTAGACAATCAGCCTGTCCATACACTTTTTTTCTTATTTGCCTGTGAAGACAAGAGGCATTTAAATCTATTAGCAAAGATCGCTCATTTGAGCAGCCAGCCGCAAAACATTGAATTCTTCAAGACTCGTCCGTCTAAAGAGGAAATGCTGGCATTCATCAAAGAATGGGAAACTCAAGTCACTCAACCTTAGTTATACGCAATACATGGTTGGCTCCTAATTTCTCTCGTATCTCAGTTGGCAGCCCGACTTGCGCAATGTTTATTCATAGTTTAAAATATAAATAGGTAGTTAAAGAGAAAACATTATGGAGGACTAATGAGGCAACATAAAAATGAAAATCATTTATATGAAAAAGATTTTTATAAATGGGCTTTTACTCAGGCTGAATTACTCAAAAATGGGCAATTAGAAAAAATTGACTTGGATAATATTATTGAGGAGATAGAGTGCTTGGGTAGATCTGAAAAAAATGCCTTGAAAAGCCAAATGATTCGATTATTAAAGCATCTTTTAAAAATTGAATTTCAGCCAAAAAAGCATACAAAATCTTGGGATACTTCTATTTCACAAGCAAGATTAAAAATAGATCGTAATATTGATGAAAATCCAAGCCTTAAATGCGAATTGGAAAAGGTAATGAAGGAAGCATTTACGTATGCTGTTAAAGAGGCAAGCTTAGAAACAAGCATAGACATTAAAAAATTCCCTAAAGAATGTCCTTGGCCATTAAAGGTAGTATTGGGGAAATAATGAACTGGATTAAAGCAAACTATCAATTTTTGGTCATTATTGTGGCTATTTTTTTTCTTTTTGTTTACACGATGGAAAAATTTACAGAAATGGACAGAGAATTAGGGCATATTCAGGTGCTAACGATGCAACAGCAGTTGCCCAAATTCTATATGTATATAGCTAAGATTGGCTGATCTGACTTTCGTGAGAGGTGTAAAGATTTTGATACTTTTCCCAGTAGTATAAATGTTCTGGTAAAAAGTCCTGACCATTTGGCCAGGAAAGATTGTCTATTTCATCAATTCTTACTTTCTTAAAATAAGAAGGGTTTTCCAATTCCTTCCACCAAGGATCGTAATTTATTTTTTGGAAATCAATCGTTTGTATTTTCCCATCTTTATAGGTTATTTCAATGATGAAATCGCTAATTATTTTGAAAGATTGTATACTGAATTTACTAGGATCTTCCATTTTTCTTACTCATAGCAAATTGAATTTTCGGTGGTGTTACACTGTTTTCTTGATTAAGCATATCCCAACATTTCAAGAAATCATCTTTATACTTACGCAATGCTTCATTAATTATCCGTTCTTGGCGACTAGGCATATTTCCATTTATACGGCATCCTGTCTCTATATCATAATTCGCACTATAGTTTCCATACATTGCTCGAAAATGTTTTAAGTGATGAGGTGCTCCCTTTTCACAATAGATAAAAAAAACAATACCTAAAAAATCACCAATATTTGGCATGAATACCTGTTACCTATAGATTGCTATTTGATTTAGCTTCATTCCAATAATCCAAAATATCGTTTCGAAAATTTCTTATCAATTTTTGTGCTTTGGCTAAATTAACAAATGAAATCGTATTAGACGTTTGACCATCAGTTTCTAGATTTCCCGTTTCTAAATTAATTAAAGCTTTTTTACCCGATTCATCTTGGACAAGTACGATATGTCTTGAAGGACTTTCTTCTTTGATGTAATACGATAAGCCGTCCCAGTTCGCAAACCTTAGCATTTAATTGTCCCCTTTTTTTCAAATTAAATTATGAACTTGCTGTATTTTAAAAACAAGAAATTTTGCATACCTGCTTAGATCCGTTCTACTGATAGGAAATGATAAATTTCTTGAAGCAAAAAAATTATCACATGGGACGCTCAAATATTAATAGATAAAGCAACAATTTTTCTGTAAATTCAAAAAAATCTGAAATCAAATTCCTTTACTAACTACTGGTTGTTAATATCCAATGCTTTATGCTACTATGTTTTTACCCAAAAAACAAGTAGCCGTGATCTTTTCTGCCTGAA
>JAJTHR010000354.1 GCA_021298935.1 Parachlamydia sp.
ATTTTTCATCGGCATCTTTTGCGTCCCAGCTCATTGCTCGATCTTGCAAACTTATCCAAGTTTGCTGCGATCTCCGCAATGTACTGGGACATAAAATCTCGCCGCCAAAAATTTAAGAACCTACCCGCGCGCGGTATAATATTGATAGTCACCAAAAGAGCAAATATTCAATATGATGTTGGAAAAAAACACTTGTGTTACCCAACTCTCTCCTTTTAAAAAAGAAGGTAAGCCAAATCTTTTTTTCGATGAAAAGCAAAAGATCATCATTGGTCAAATTGCTAAAATAGATTTTTGTTTTTTGTTTTATTTAGGTGGTCATTGGATGAAAATGCGTATCACTCCCTATTCTTACCTGAAATTGTCAACTTGATTTGCACTCGATTAGCCTAGTCATTTCCTTTGGAAAAAAAAAGGATTTTTATTATACTTATTTGAACCCTTAGCTTGAAACAGGCAGTTTCTGCTTTTTTTACGTGAGGGTTTATACAAACCATAACAATGGAGAAGGCAAAGATGCCGACTATTCAACAGCTCGTTCGCCAGCCCCGTGCTCCGAAAAAGCGAAGAAGTAAATCGCCTGCGCTTCAAAAATGTCCGCAGCGCCGCGGTGTTTGCTTGCAAGTCAAGACCAAAACGCCCAAGAAACCTAACTCAGCTCTTAGAAAAGTGGCTTGGGTCCGTTTATCTACAGGACAGGAAGTCATTGCCTATATTGGCGGTGAAGGACACAACCTGCAAGAACACAGCATTGTTCTCGTTCGTGGTGGACGCGTAAAAGACTTACCTGGTGTGAGATACCATATTGTGCGCGGTGCGCTCGACTGTGCGGCTGTAAAAGACCGTAGGCAAGGAAGATCTAAGTACGGCGCAAAACGTCCGAAACAAAAGTAACACTAGGATATTCCAGAATGAATATCCTGGTTCGCGATTTGCGTTTAGTTCATCCAAACGCCAATCACGCACAGGTGTATAGGGACTTGTCCCCGATTCCAGGTGAATCGATCTTCCCTTAATAATTTTAATGACTCCTATTTGAGGAAATTCATGTCAAGAAGACACAGTGCAGAAAAACGTGAAGCCACGCCCGATCCACTATACGGAAGCGAGGTTTTATCCAAATTCATTAACAAAGTGATGTTGGGCGGTAAAAAATCGATTGCCCGCAGCATCGTTTACAATGCGATTGAAAAGTTCGCTAAACGCGTTAAAGCAGAAAGCCCTCTTGAGGCTTTTGAACAAGCCCTCGAAAACGCCAAACCCTCCCTCGAGGTAAAATCACGCCGTATCGGCGGAGCCACCTACCAAGTGCCTATCGAAATTCCGCCCAATCGGCGCACTTCGATGGCAATGCGTTGGATTATCAACCATTCCAGGGGAAAAGCAGGACGCTCAATGGAGGATGCTTTGTCATCCGAACTTGGCGATTGCTATAACAACCAGGGAACGACTATCAAGAAGAAAGATGATACCCACCGCATGGCGGAAGCAAATAAAGCTTACGCACACTACAAGTGGTAACCAAGAGGATATAATTTATGGCAAGATCGCCTAAAGAAAATTTAAGCAAAGTCCGCAATATCGGCATCATGGCTCACATCGATGCCGGTAAGACGACGACGACAGAACGTATCCTCTATTATAGCGGACGCTCGCACAAAATCGGCGAGGTGCATGAAGGGGCTGCAACCATGGACTGGATGGCCCAGGAACAGGAACGCGGGATTACAATCACGTCAGCCGCGACCACCGTTTTCTGGAAAGATTCAAAAATCAACATCATTGACACTCCCGGCCACGTTGACTTTACCATCGAGGTAGAGCGCTCTCTCCGTGTATTAGATGGCTCGGTTGCCCTATTTTGCTCCGTATCAGGAGTGGAGCCTCAATCGGAAACAGTATGGCGCCAGGCTGATAAGTATGGGGTTCCCCGTATCGCTTTCGTCAACAAGATGGACCGCATGGGCGCCGATTTCTTCGATGCCGTACAAACCATGCGCGATAAGCTGCATGCCAATGCAATTCCGGTTCAGTGCCCGATTGGCGCCGAAGGCGAATTCAAAGGGATGGTTGACTTAGTTAAAATGAAGGCCTACATTTTCCACGACGAGACACTTGGCGCGGATTGGGACGAAACAGACGTTCCAGCTGATCTTCTCGAAAAATGCAGGGAAATGCGTTCCAACCTTTTAGAAGAGCTCGCTACCATTGACGAAGAGAACGAATCTTTCATGCAGAAAGTGCTTGAAAATCCAGACTCTTTAACAGAAGAAGAAATTAACGCTGCCATCCGAAAAGGGGTATGCCAAAATAAGTTCAACCCTGTTCTCTGCGGTTCCGCCTTTAAAAATAAAGGTGTGCAGCAGCTTTTGGACGCCGTTGTGGCTTGGATGCCGTCTCCTTTGGACAGGGGTAGCATTAAGGCGCATGATTTAGACACAGACGAAGAAATTCTTCTGTCTCCCGAGGATGATCAGCCGCTTGCTGCCCTCGCGTTTAAAATCATGACTGACCCGTATGTCGGCCGTTTGACCTACATCCGTATTTATAGCGGAACCTTGACAAAAGGAACCACACTTCTCAATTCCACAAAAAATGAGGAAGAAAGAATTTCCCGCCTGCTTGAAATGCACGCCAACAAGCGTGAAGAACGGGATGAATTCTATACAGGCGACATCGCCGCTTGCATCGGTTTGAAAAAAGCGACGACAGGGGATACCCTCTGCTCGCCTAAGCGTCCGATCCTTCTTGAAAAAATGGAATTCCCTGAACCTGTGATTTCAATGGCCATCGAACCTAAATCTAAAGGGGACAGAGAAAAGCTGGCTGCTGCTCTTTCTTCTTTATCGATTGAGGATCCCACTTTCCGCGTTTCAACAAACGAGGAAACCGGCCAGACAATCATTGCCGGGATGGGGGAACTTCACCTCGAGATCCTGCACGACCGTATGAAGCGAGAATTCAGCGTGGAAGCCAACGTGGGTAAACCGCAAGTGGCGTACAAAGAAACGATCACCATTCCGGGTGCAAGCCAGACGAAATTCGTCAAGCAGTCGGGTGGTCGCGGTCAGTATGCTCACGTGGAACTTGAAATCCGGCCGAATGAAAAAGGCAAGGGCAACGAAGTCGTCAGCAAGATCGTCGGCGGTGTCATTCCCAAGGAATACATCAACCCGACCATCAAAGGGATCGAAGAAGGTCTTGCGACTGGTATCCTTGCCGGTTACAACCTTGTCGATGTCGCTGTTGACATTGTCTTTGGTTCTTACCACGACGTCGACTCGAACGAGATGGCCTTTAAAATTTGCGGATCCATGGCTTTGAAAGAAGCGGCCCGTAAATGCAAGCCGGTCATCCTAGAGCCAATCATGAAAGTGGATGTCACGACACCTGAAGCCCACATGGGTGATGTGATCGGTGACTTGAACCGCCGCCGTGGACAGATCATTGGACAAGAAAATCATAAAGGCTCAGTCATTATTCATGCTGAAGTGCCTTTAAGCGAGATGTTCGGATACTCGACTCTTCTCCGCTCGCTCTCTTCGGGGCGTGCCACCTATGCGATGGAACCTAGCCACTTTGAGAAGGTGCCATCTAAGATTCAAGAAGAAATTATTAAGAAGTAGAGTTTAAGGTTATTATGGCAAAACAAGAAAAGCAGCCTAAGGTCGCAAGACAAAAAATCCGCATCAGGCTGAAAGGATATGATCAGCGCCTGCTCGATCGATCAACCGCTGATATTGTAGAAACAGCCAAGAGAACGGGAGCCGCCATTGCGGGCCCGATTCCTCTTCCAACAAGCTGTGAAAAATACACGGTCCTGCGCTCCCCAAACATTGACCGCAAATCGCGCGAACAGTTTGAAATCCGCACGCACCGTCGATTGATCGATATTCTCAATCCGACCGGTAAAACAATTGATGCTTTGAAAACATTGACACTCCCAGCCGGAGTCGACATTAAAATCAAAGCTTAAGTTCTTTGATAGAAGATCCCTCAACAAGGGATCTTCTTTTTTTATTCCCCTCAAGGAATAAGGACTCTAAATTTCGCCATCACTTTTTCAAGTACTTCATCAGATATCTGGTCGACAAATTTTGCCTTGCGAGCTTGCCAATCCAGTGACCGCATTTGATCGCATAGT
This sequence comes from Parachlamydia sp., assembly GCA_021298935.1. Taxonomy (GTDB): domain Bacteria; phylum Chlamydiota; class Chlamydiia; order Chlamydiales; family Parachlamydiaceae; genus Protochlamydia. Next base: position 4,145 of record JAJTHR010000354.1, read on the forward strand.
ATAGCGCCTAATTTTCCTTTGATCTCTATAATTTCCTCAAAAGGATACCCTTTTATCTGGCTGGTTATGGGCATAAATAAACCTAAACCTACTTTCTGATTATAGCTAACTGGAGAAATGGTAATAGCTGGTCGAGTTTGTTGTATTTCACCTCCTTTTTGAGGATCAAAAGCAAGCCATATGATATCGCCCCGCTTAGGTACATACTTTACCATTCTTCTCTTCCAAGCTGTTGATTATCTTCTAACATTTGATGATGTGTATTAAAAGGAGTAATCTCTTCCAGCATACGATCTAAATTATATTTGGGTGCTTCGATGACAAGTTTCCCGTTTTCAAGGGCAATATTAACAGTACTGCCTGCATGTAATTGGAGTTCTTTAGCGAATTGAATAGGAATACGTAAGCCTAAGCTATTTCCCCACTTTTGAATTTGTATTTCCATGAAATCTCGTTTATGTTTATACATTGTATATACTTTCATGCGTTTCATGTCAAAAATGTAATTAATAGAATATATAATTTGGTTGAAAGTTTTTCCGGTTAAATCTATAGCTAAATTCCTCTTTCTGATACTCTAAATTTTAACGAAAAACGGAGGAATCTTTCATGAAGCACGGTGCAACTTACCGTTTTCTGAACCATTTCATGACATTGCTTATGCTCCTCACCATCCTGACAAGTTGTGAGACCCGAAGAATCATTGTCAATAGCCTGGATGAAAAAGAAGCGAATGAAATCCTAGTCTATCTATCCGCCAAAGGGATCGATGCCGTCAAAGTGCCGGCCATTACAGAAGGCGGCGGCGGTTCAGGCAAGGCAACACTCTGGAATATCAGTGTCGAAGATACGCGTGCTGTTGAAGCCATGGCTATGCTCAACCAGGTGGGCCTGCCGCGTAAGCGAGGCCAAAACTTACTTGGAATATTTGCAAATACTTCTCTTGTCCCTTCAGGAATGCAAGAGAAAATACGCTACCAGGCAGGCTTAGCGGAGCAAATCGCCAGCACCATCCGTAAAATTGACGGTGTTTTAGACGCCGACGTGCAAATTTCCTTTCCTGAAGAAGACCCGCTTAACCCCAACGCGCCCAAACAGAAAATCACTGCCTCGGTTTATGTAAAACATAATGGAATATTGGACGATCCGAATGCCCACCTAATCACTCGCCTTAAAAGGCTGGTCGCCGGCAGCGTCAACGGGCTTGAATTTGATTATGTCACTGTCATTGGTGATCGGGCCCGGCATGGGGACATCCCGCTCGGATCACTTGGAGGCAGTCTTGGCGAAGAAGAGAGAAAATATGTCAATGTTTGGTCGATTATTTTAGCTAAGGAATCCCTTTCCCGCTTTCGCATCCTTTTCTTTACATTTACTGTTTCGCTTGTGCTTCTGCTGCTTTCTTTAATCTGGCTCTTATGGAAATTTATTCCCGTCCTGAAAAAGGCCGGCGGCATCAAAGAATTATTTAGCTTTCATCCCCTTCATTTGGACGGTCTTTCATCGTCTTCTGATCACGATGAAACAACGGAAGAAGTCGTTAAGGAAGCCCCCAAAGAGACCGAAGGTAGCGGCACAGCAGGAAAAGGAATCGATGAAACTTAAAGGATGCTGTAGAGATGGATAAAAAGGGATCGATGATGATGAAAGTTCTGCTGAACAGGTATAATCCTAAAAATGCAGATCAATTGCTTAAATACTTGCCGCAAGAAGAGGCGCAGGCCATTCAGGCGCAATCTATTTTTTCATCCGATATCGAACCCATCCTCTACCATCCCTTAAGGCTTCTTGAGCGCATGCATTATTCTTGGTTAAAGCCCCACGTAGAAAAATTTCCTGGCTCCTTGCAGCCCTTTGTTTTGGGGGCGCTGTCCCTCAAGCAGAGCACCGGTTTTAAAACAGCGGAAATGCATTCCCTCACCTTGCCTGTAAAAAACTTTATGCTGCAAACACTTTATAATGCATTGGAAGCCAAAGATAGGATCCCTTTTGACTACTTACCGGAAAGCAGTTTTTCCGCCTTAGGCAAATGGGATAAACTACAACTCATTGAATTGATCAATTTTTTTGGATTGCATGATCTGGCCTCGGAAGTGCGCCATATCGTCAATAAAACCTATCTTCAAAACATCTACAATAGCTTGACTCACCGTCAACTCTACTATCTGAAGGTCTGTTTGCATCAGAAAGAAACTTTAAAAGCTCCCAAGCTTGGCATCAACCCAACGCTTGAAGATTCCGCTCCATTAAAAAAAGCGTTCCATCGCAGAGGTCTGGTACGTTTAGGCAAAGCGTTAAGCGGCGAGCATCCCGATTTTATCTGGTATCTGGCCCATACACTTGACGTGGGGCGTGGAAACCTTTTAATGGAAAACTATCAATCTAAATCCGATCCCAAAGTGGCTTCACTGCTAAAGGGACAACTGCTCAACCTGATCAATTTTCTCAAAAGCGAGTAAACTGTGAGTCGAAAATTATTTAGTTTAATTCATGGAGAAGAGGTGCGACCTGCTCCTCAAACAAAAATCATTCCCGGCGAAGCCTTCTCCCGGTTAATGGATGCCAGCGAAGTGCTGGAGCACATCAAGCAGGAAGCTGAGCAATACCGGCTTGAAGTAAGCAGGGATGCTGAGCAAATCAAAGAACATGCTTTTAAGGAAGGCTATGAGGCCGGCTTTAAGAAATGGGCGGAGCATCTTGTCAAACTTGAAGAAGAAATCCATTTGGTCCACAAGGAACTGCAGCAGCTTGTCATTCCAGTTGCCCTTAAAGCGGCTAAAAAAATTGTATCAAAAGAAATTGAGCTCTCTCCTGACTCCATTGTTGATATTGTAGCCGCGCAATTAAAAAGCGTAGCCACACACAAGAAAATAACTATTTACGTCAATAAGGCCGATTTAGAAGCCATTGAAAGAAACAAAAACCGTCTACGAGACCTCTTTGAGGCATTGGAAAGCCTTAGTATACGTGCACGCGAGGATATTGCGCCGGGCGGCTGTTCGATTGAAACGGAAATTGGAATCATCAATGCGCAACTGGAGCATCGCTGGAGCGTCCTAGAAAAAGCCTTCGATAACTTAAAATTAAATCCAACCGAACCGGCGAGACCGTCATGATCAAATTAAACAAACGTGCGGCCTTTAAACCTCTTCTCTGCATGCTGGGAGTCCTTCTGCTTCTATCCTTAGCGCCTGAATCGCTTTATTCTCAACCCATTCCCGCCCGTACGGAAGATGCCAGGGGAACTGAAGAAGCCGCTCCTACTCCATCAAACGCTCCCCGCTCAACGACGTCCGCTCAACCTAAGCGTCCCTTAAGGCCTGTGCAGCGCGCCCCCTACCGCGGGGACAAGGTGGAAAAACCGACACCTGAGGAGGATGTCTTCTCACAGGGCCAGGCTCAAATATCGGAATTAAAGCGTCCCTCTTTGATTACCCAGGCCGTCCTTTTAAGCATGCTGTCCCTGATGCCCTTCATCATTATGATTTTGACTTCTTTCTTAAAGATTGTGGTCGTCCTGTCACTCCTTAGGACAGCCTTAGGGGTACAGCAAGCGCCGCCTAACCAAATTATCAACGGCGTCGGATTTCTTTTAAGCCTGTTCATTATGTATCCGACCGCTATAAAAATGTATGACGCGGCTCAGACTACCATCAATCAACAAAATGTGCCCGAATCCTTTTTATCGCCCGGATCCTCTACCTATGTGATTGAGGTGGCAGCTGCCGCCAGCCAACCGATGAAAGATTTTTTAAAGCGAAACAGCTCGGCAAGGCACCAGGCGCTCTTTTATAGACTTGTTTATCGTGGATTACCCGAGGAATACCGGGAAACACTTAAACCTGATGATGCAATTGTCCTGGTTCCCTCCTATATTACAGGGCAGTTGAAGGATGCTTTTGAAATTGGGGTCCTTATTTATATCCCATTTTTTGTCATCGACCTGGTGACCTCGAATATCCTGCTTGCCATGGGGATGATGATGCTATCTCCTGTGACTATTTCGATGCCGCTCAAGCTATTCCTGCTTGTCATGCTGGACGGCTGGACCATCTTGATTGAAGGCCTTGTCAAAACATTCCAATAAAGGGACTAATCCATGTTTCAAACGCAAGTCGTTCAGCTGGCCTACCAGGGAATGCTGCTGATCCTCATTCTGTCAGCGCCTCCTATTCTGGTCAGCATGTTCTTTGGGATTATCGTGGCTATTTTCCAGGCTGCCACGCAGATACAGGAGCAAACGCTTTCTTTTACCATCAAGCTGGTCGCTGTGACGCTCACACTGATGCTGCTGGGCGGCTGGCTGGGAGCGCAGATTATGTCATTTGCCAATGACATTTTTGTTAATTTCCCTATATGGAGCGTGCAAAGCGCCCGATGACGCAGGATTATGTCACCCTTTACATCAATACCGCCTTTTCAGTGTACGACCCGCTCTCTTTTTTTTCGTTGATGTTTCTTTTTTTCGGCAGGGTGATGCCGATTGTGGCCCTGGCTCCTTTTTTCGGAGCCCGGGTGCTCCCCCATCCTGTAAAAGTCGCTTTCACCATTTCTCTTTTTGCCATCTTTCTTCCCCAGCTGGTCTTTGTAACGACAAGTCCCATTACCTTCAATTTGCTGCTTGTCCTTTATTTTTTTAAGGAGCTATTCATCGGAATAATTTTAGGCTTTGTCGTCAGCATTCCCTTTATTGTCGTGCAAAGTGCTGGGATCCTTATTGACCATCAAAGAGGGGGTGCCAGCTTGATGGTCAACGATCCCACCATGCAAAACCAATCATCTCCCTTAGGCACACTTTTCAATCTTGTACTGATTTATTTATTCTTTTTGATTGATGGACCGTTTATTGTGATGGATATCATTTCGCAGTCCTATTCCATCATTCCCCCCGACAGGTTTTTAGACCCCGCCTTTTTTGCAACCAATAGCAGTATTGTGGTGGATATCATAAAGATCATGGGCAAAGTAATGATTCTTAGCACTCAGCTGGCAGCTCCTGCCCTGATCATGATTCTGATGACCGACTTCTTCCTTGGGATTGCCAACCGTCTGGCCCCTCAGGTGCAAATTACCTTCCTTGGTATGCCTTTGAAATCCTTGCTTGCATTAGCTGTCGTCTTCTTTGGCTGGCAACTTTTCGTCGAGCAAATGGTCACAGAAACCAACACTTGGCTCCGTTATCTCTACGGAATGATCGACCAATTCAAGCCCTCAACCCCTTGATTTGCAAAGATAATTGCACATGAAAAAAGAGATGCTAAAAAGCCTCAGGAAATAAAGATTTAATATTACTTAGAAAAAATTTGAATTGTGATTAAGATCGAGCTAAAGTTCCAAAATCAATTAGTTTTATAACCGGCTGGCCACTCACCCAACTAATTATTACGTTTTCCTTTTCATTTTCACGCTCTGTTTCCACACCAGCTTCTCTAATGAATCTTAGAGCGCTTTCATACTGTTTTTTTAGCTCTGCAGCCCACTTTTCTTTATATTGACAAGAAGGGATGCCCTCGATGTATTCCATTGCAATCCAGATTTTATCCCAAATTGTTGCACTTCCAATGTACTGTACAACATTTGGATGGGAGCCGTGCCTGGCAAGCCTTTGCAACATAAAATGTTCTCTATCCGCTTGACATCTAAGAATTTTAATGACTACATTTTTTAGAGTATCAATATCATAGGCAAGAAAAACATCGCCATAACAACCGCGGCTGCTGATTAAATTTGAAAATTTATAATTGCTTTCGCCAATTCGGTAAGTTTTGCTTAAATTATTTAAAATATATTTTAAAGGATTTTGGCTCATCACGCAAATGAGTACCTAACTTTATGTAAATTATATAATCTCAATTTAAAATACTCAATATCCCTAAATCCATAGGCTTGCCGCTTCATTGTCTTAATCTTGTTATTGATTCCTTCTGTTTTTCCATTGC
>JAJTHR010000335.1 GCA_021298935.1 Parachlamydia sp.
TAAAAAAAGGGCATCCGGCCAGGCCGCAGCCTTTTGCGATTGATGTCCCGAAATTCCACCTTTATTTAGATCCTGAATCCATTCCCCACTCAAGGAAGAGCCAAGTGGCGCAGCAGCTTCTCGCCATGCTGGATCTCACGCTACTTGAAAAAATGCACTTCGAATCCAATTTTATCAAAAAAAGCCGGAGCCGAAAACTGGCTTCATGGCTAGATAAAGAGGCGCATAAAAAAGTGCTGGATTGGTGGCTTCCCTTTGCAAGGGAGCATAAAATTCCGCGCAATGCCCTTTTCTTTATCAAAGATTACCAGCGCTCTTATCCTTTTGGCAAACTTCTTGGCAATGTCCTGCACACGATCAGGAATCAAAAAGATGAAATTACCCATCAGGCAAATCCTACAGGGGGGCTGGAGCTGTACTATAATTCCCTGCTGCAAGGCAGGCAGGGTAAAAGGCGCCTGATGCGCTCGCCGCGCAACTCTTTAGAGACGGGAGAGGTGATTACCGTGCCGGCCGACGGGGCTGATATCTATTTGAGCATCAATCCTTGTCTTCAAGCCATTGCAGAAGAAGAGGTAGAGAAGGGGGTCAAAAAAGCTAAAGCGAAATGTGGCTGGGCGGCTATGATGGACCCCAAAACGGGCGAAATTCTGGCCATTGCGCAGTATCCTTCTTTTTATCCGCAGGACTACCAAAAGTATTTTAACGATCCGGCTTTGATCGAGCATACGAAAGTGAAAGCTGTCACGGATGCCAACGAGCCGGGCTCGGTCATGAAGCCCCTCACGGTCGCTTTAGCTTTAAAAGGCAACCACGTCCTCAGCCAGAAAGGGGAACTTCCCCTTTTTCAAACAGAGGATAAGATTGGGACAAGCGATGGCCGCTTTCCCGGGAGGTCGAAGCCCATCACGGATACCTCCATGCATTACTATCTCAATATGGATATGGCCATGCAAAAGTCCTCTAACATTTACATGGGACGGCTGGCCCAAAAAATAGTCGGGCGCTTAGGGAATGACTGGTACAGACGCCAGCTCCATCAGTTGTTCGGTTTAGGACAGAAAACGCATATTGAACTTCCGGCAGAAAGCATGGGTGTGCTGCCAACACCGGGCAAGCTCCATGCAAATGGCGTTCTTGAGTGGTCGGTCCCCACTCCCTTTTCTTTAGCCATGGGCTATAATATGCAAGTGACAAGCATTCAAATCCTGCGCGCGTATGCCGTTCTGGCGAATGGGGGTTACCTGGTACAACCCACTCTTGTACGCAAAATCGTTAGAAAGAGGGAGGGAGAAGAAGAGATTTTGGTTGACAATACAAAGCCCGAACGGCTCCTCGATTTTCCTAAAGTTTTGGAGGATGAGATCGTCAAAAGGGTCGTTGAATCGATGCGTTATGTTACAAAGCCGGGCGGTACGGCAACAAAAGCGGATGTGCCAGGCTATACGGAAGTGGGGAAAACTAGTACGACCAAGAAAATTGTCAATGGGTGTTATTCAGAAAAAAACTATGTGGCCACTTTTGCCGGTTTTACACCTGCATCCAATCCCGCTTTTATTCTTGTCGTTTCCATGGATGAGCCTGAATATGGCTATACCCAGGGGGTGGGCAAGAACCATAATGGAGGCAATTGCACGGCGCTTGTCTCTCGTGAAATCAGCAAGCGGGCGCTCGAGTATTTAGGTATTCCGCCCGATGATCCGTTTGGCTACCCGTATGGGGATCCGCGCAGCAAACCGCAAAAATCTGCCTGGATGGAAGAAACGAGAAAGTTGCAAGAAAATTATAATAAATGGAATAAAAGTGGGGCGCCAAAATAGCCATGATCACAAGATGAAAATAAAACGTTTATTCAAAGACATACCCGGCTGCCAAATCTTCGGCTCTAAAGAGTGTGTCATCTCGGGCATTTCCGCTAATTCCAAAGCGGTTGCTCCCGGTGATTTGTTTATCGCCAAAGGGGGATCGACCCACCATGGGGCGCTTTTCTTCAATGAAGCTATGCAGGCAGGCGCAGCAGCAGTTTTGACGGACATGGCAGACCCATCGCTAAAGGGGGTCGTGCAAGTGGTCCACCCTACCGTTGCATCCATTGAAGCGCTTGTCGCAAGCACCTTCTACCACCACCCCTCTAAAGAGTTGCTTGTGGCAGGCATTACGGGAACTAATGGTAAAACGACCACATCCTTTATTTTGAAGCATTTGCTGGATGCTTTGGTAGGCTCCTGCGGCCTGATCGGGACGATCGAATACATTGTAGGGAGGCAGCATTATGAAGCCTCACGCACTACGCCCGATGTGGTGACCAACCAGAAATTCCTGCGTGAAATGTGCCGTACGGGCAGCAAGGCTGCTGTGATGGAGGTCACATCGCATGCTTTAATCCAGGGCAGGGTAGATGAGATCGATTTTGATTTAGCCGTCTATACCCATTTATCGCCTGACCACCTGGATTACCATGGAAGCATGGAGAATTACGCAGTTGCAAAACGAAAATTGTTTGAAAATTTAAAAAGGAATGCGTGGGGCATCATTAATCAAGACTGCAGTTATGGAGAGTATTTTAAACAGGGGTGTGCGGCGAATTGCCTGACCTATGCCATCGACGCTCCGGCAGACTTGAAGGCAAAAATTGTGCAGCTGAAAGAAGAGGGTTCGTTTATCTGTGTCTCTTATGAGGGAAGCACCGAGCTTATTTCCCTTCCCTTGGCTGGCCGGTTCAACGTATATAATTGCCTCGCGGCCATCGGCTGTTTGCTGACGCAAGGGTTTGCCCTTAAAGAGATTGCCCGGAGCATTGAAGAGCTTGCCCCTGTGCGCGGCAGAATGCAGCCGGTGGCGAACCCGCTTGGGCTGCAAATTTTTGTCGATTACGCCCATACGGGCGATGCGTTGGCCAACATATTGAAAAGCCTGGCTGAATTTTGCAAAAAAAGATTGATCGTTGTTTTTGGATGTGGAGGAGACCGCGATAAAGGGAGGCGTCCAGCCATGGCTGAAGCGGCGGAAAAGGATGCCGATTTTGTCATTGTGACAACTGACAATCCGCGCAGTGAAGATCCCGTGCAGATTTGCCGGGAGATTGCCGCTGGTTTTAAAGATGCCGGCTTATTTATTATCGAATTGGACCGCCGTCTTGCCATCCAGAAGGCCATTGAAATGGCCGAGGAGGGCGACACCATTCTGATTGCCGGACGGGGGCATGAACCTTATCAAATCCTGGCTCACCAGACAGTTGAATTTGACGATGCAGCTGTCGCTTATGAAATTTGCCAAAAAACACCCATAACTTTTTGAGAAGGCATGTATTTAAAATTTTTAATTCTTCTTTTCTTCTCTTCCCCGCTTGCTTTAAGTGCAGATGGGATTTTTCCCCATCCAGCCCATACAAAATCCCATCCGATTAAAAAGCTGTACAAGGCAAAACAGGGAATGAGCAAAACAGCCCCTCCGTTGCTAATGCCAAAAAGCCTTATTGTGGTCGATCCGGGACATGGCGGCCAGGATACGGGAACCCAGTCGGTCTCCAAGCCCCGCTACCTAGAAAAATCATTCAATTTGGTGACAGCCCAATTTGTGGCGACTTACCTGAAGCAGCTGGGCTACCGGGTGCTAATGACGCGCGAAACCGATACTTTTATATCGCTAGAAAAAAGGGCTGAGATGGCCAATGAGCAAAAGCCGGCCTTGTTTGTGAGCATCCATTATAATTCAGCGCCCAGCGCCGAAGCGCAAGGGATCGAGGTCTTCTATTATCATTCAAAGGAAGATAAGGTCAGGAACCAAAAATCAAAAAAGCTTGCTCAGATGGTACTTAAAAATGTCTTAGGCGAAACAAGTGCTAAATCACGGGGTGTGAAGCATGGCAATTACGCCGTCATCCGTGAAACCAACATGCCGGCGGTTCTCATAGAGGGGGGCTTTTTGACGAATGAGGCAGAACTTTTGAAATTGAAGGATCCCGGCTATTTAAAGAAAATTGCCTGGGGCATTGTGAAAGGTATTGAAGAATATATGCAATAAATTTGAAAGTAAAACTTTCCTTGTGTAGAAGGATAGAAAATGACATTATTATCCTTATAGAGAAGGATAACATGTTTGAAAAAATTTTATTTACCTTGCAGGAAGAATTTAGGTCTTTATTAGAAAGAACTTCCCATAGCAATAGACGCGATTATCAATTTCCTCAGGCTAAAAATCTAGCTAAGGTGGCAGTTGGGATAAGGCGTTCGGGTAAGACATATTTCTTATTGCAAACGATGCGTGAGCTTCTTTCTCAAAATGTTTCAATTGAACATTTGCTCTATCTAAATTTCGAAGATGATCGATTATTGCCTATAGGACAGACTAAAATGGGCGAAATGATCGATGCTTTATATACGCAGCAACCAGAGCTTCACAATCATCGCTGCTTTCTTTTTTTGGATGAAGTGCAAAACGTAGACGGTTGGCCTTTGGTAATACGCCGCTTATTGGATACAAAAAACGTTGAAATTTATATCACAGGATCATCAGCAAAATTATTAAGCAAAGAAATCGCAACGACACTTAGAGGTCGTTCCCTATCTATTGAAATTCAACCTTACAATTTTAACGAATACTTAGCTGCAAGAGATATTTCTTTGCCCTCAAAGCCCTTTGGAAAAAAAATGCTCGATCAATACCGTGCCCACTTGTTGGATTTCTTTCAAACTGGGGGATTTCCGGCGGTTCAGACAATGGCTTCGCATGAAAGACTGGAAACTTTGCAAAATTATGTAGAAGTCGTGGTTTTCAGAGATATTGTAGAACGGCATAGGATTAGTAACATCAAGCTTTTAAAATATTTTGTAAATGTACTTTTAAAAAATGTTAGCTCCCGTTTTTCAATTAATAAACTTTATAAAGATATCAGCAGCCAAGGCTACAAAGTTGCAAAAGACACTTTGTATAATTATTTGGAGCATCTGGAAGATGCTTTTTTGGTTTATTCCGTACCAATTTTCACTGAATCGTTGAGAGCCTCAGAAACAACTCCCAAAAAAATTTATGCCGTAGATAATGGTTTGATTAATGCGAATACCTTTAATCTTTCTCCCAATCTTGGAAAGCAGCTGGAAAATCAAGTTTATTTGGATTTAAGGCGCCAAAAAAAAGAAATTTTTTATTATATTACTTCTGATGGTTATGAAATTGATTTTATTACTAAAGATCAAAATGGGAACTATGAAATGCTCCAAATTGTTTGGGACTCGAACGATACTTCTACCTTAGAGAGAGAAGAAAGGGCGCTTATCTCTGCTCAAAAAGAATTAGGATTTATAGGACGAATGATCACTTGGGAAGATTATTTAAAGGAGCTTAAATAGAATTTTTTTGAACTCCGCCACCAGCAAGCACATCATTACCACAGTCAAAAAAGAATTTAGAACCGATGAACCTATCCCAATAATGGAATCGGATGATTTGTGTGCGAATTTGTGTTAGAAATGTGTAAAAAAATTTTTGCCATATTAATCACTCAAGTTACGCAGCCGCTTGATGCGGCTGCGTAACTTGAGAGTAAAAAAATCTTGAAAATGACGTTTCTAAGACATAAGTTTTTTTCCCTTCAGGAGAAAACTTATGACCCAAGATTTACTTGATATTTATAGCGATTTTTTGATTGCCCAGTCGCGATACGCAACAGGAACCAGTTTATCAAACCTTCTTGAAGGATACATGTTATGCAGCCGCATCAGCAGCTGCGTAACATGAGTTAATCAATATGGCTACAAATTTTTTCCGCATTTATACCAAAAATTGGCAGCAAAGCATCCAAATTCCATTAGTGGGATAGGTTCATAAGCCAGATAGCGAATGAGCGTAAGCCGTCCTAATAGAATCATTTTTTAATAGCAATAAACTTAATTAAATATTTATTCTTACTTTAATGTTTTGTTGATATTGTTTTAATAATAGTTTGTTAGAATTATTAATTAAATAACAAAAAAACATTAAGTAATAAAATGAATAATCAAATACACTATCAATATACTCAAAAAATGGTAGCCCTAAACATGTAGTGATTTTAAATTTTTGTTGTAATCACATATAAACATTTTTATTAATTCAATATGATTCTCAATTTTCGGTAGACGGGAAGAATATTAACGAAGTGCTTAAATAAAATAAAAAATTGACGTATCGTAGTTCATTTCATCAACCAAGATAAGAGAGAAACTACGAACGTCATGAATGATTATAGCAAATTTGCCTGATAAAGCAACAATTTTTCTGTAAATTCAAAAAAATCTGAAATCAAATTCCTTTACTAACTACTGGTTGTTAATATCCAATGCTTTATGCTACTATGTTTTTACCCAAAAAACAAGTAGCCGTGATCTTTTCTGCCTGAA
>JAJTHR010000090.1 GCA_021298935.1 Parachlamydia sp.
AAGTTGACTTGTCAGCGCTTCAGATTTAAAAGATCTTTTCGAAGTTGATATCTTTGAATATCAACAAGGAGAGATCTTTTAAAGATGAAGGTGATCACAAGTCAAATTTATGATTTTAATTTCGGGAAATGGTATTAGGCAGGAGTTAGATGGATCAGACACTAAATTTTCGCTGAGCAATGAATTGGAAATTATACCTATTAGTACATTAGCAGAGCGGCAAAATAAGAGATACTGGGTAGAGAGAGCCCTACAAGATGCTAAAGGACTAGCTGGGTTGGATCAATATCGTGTAACGGGCTGGCGTGGATGGCATCATCATACAGCTATGGTAATGTTAGCGATGCTTTACTTATTAACTACAAAGGCGGCTCTCACTGGGCTAGCTGATATGCTAACTTTGAAAGATGCCTTAGAAATTGTAAAGGTGCTGATGCCCCAAAGGCAATTGACATATGAAGACGCTGTAGAAATTATCAGAGAGAAACATGAAAACCGAGAAAGATCTCGATTAGTGAGGTTGAAAGCGCAGGCAGAATTATTAGCTAGTTGTGAAGATATTTAAAAAATTTTTTGGCTAATGTAACTTTGTCAAGTTAGTTTAGCAACATCGCGTTCAATCATTTTGACCTTCCGGTATTAAGGTTTACTTGTTTTTGAAAAAATAAATTTTTAATACTGAGAAGGTCTTTTTTTCAATCTTAAACAGCTTATAATCAAAACTTTTTTAATCAGTCTTGAATAAGCCAAGTATTGCGCAGTCACCGAGCTTGCGAGGGGCTGCGCAATACTTGGCTTATCCAAAACTCGCGTTAAATATTAAGCAACTACAGGTGAAATACTTAGAATCAATGAATCAGGACCTGGTTTAAATAATGGACACTTTGTGACATCTTATGTTCTTCATGTCCCTGAAGTTCTGGCTGTTCTTAGCTTCAGCTCCGCCTTTTTCGTGAGCTCAAGAAATGTGTTTTTGCAAAAGTTCGATGATGGTGGAGTCTCCTTGGACACAGGCTAGCTCGAGAGCTGTCTGCCCGGTCTCTCTATTGGCGGCATGGATGTCCGTAACAGCGCCCTTATCGAGCAGGAGTTTAACAAGCTCAGGATCACCTCGGCTCACAGCATAATAAAGCGCCGGAACGCCGTCAATTTGCTGTCTAGCATCATCGTTGTGATCTAATAGAAAACGGATGGTCTCTTTTTGGGGTGTCGGCTGGGCCTTGATGGCGCACTCAAAGAGAGTCCTCAGCTTTCCATCCAATTGAATCTTGCGATTGGGAAAGAAGCCTAAGCCGTCTGGTACATCTTTAAACAAAAATTCCATCATCACGAGGTTGCCCTCAGCTGCAATTTCGCCAATTTTTTTGTGCCTCGTTTCATTACTATAATCGGGACACCTTAGGAGATTTTGTGCAGATCCATGTTCATAGCAATATTCCACAAGCTCTTTATCACCCCGTTTTATCAGCCCAATCAGAGCCTTGTTGCTTAAGTCATCGAGCTGTGCCCCCGCTGCTATTAATCGTCTAAAAACTTTCGCTTCCGGATCGTCAGGGCGTTCTGCGGAAAGATCTATCGGAGAGCTTTGCCCTGGCTTCCCTTTAGAGTTGACTTCAGCTCCATGCTCTAAGGCCCACTCGACAAGCTCTAAATCGCCATAGAAAGCTAGTGCAGCAAAAACTGTGGCAGCCGGTGGCAAAGCTTCTGCGTTAATATCCCCCTGAGCTTGTTGGAAGAGATGTTTGAAAATTTCCGTTGAGCTACTTTTTTGCACAGTTGCTGCAAAAGCTAAAGGCGAAGCCAAATTAGCATCTTCTAAAACAATTTTAGCTCCCTTGCTTAAGCAATATTTCACAAGTTCAAAATTACCGCTGGCAATGACATGGCAAAAGGCTGTTTTATTATCTTTTCCTGCGGCATTGAGGTCGGCCCCTTGTTCGACGAGCCACTTAAATATTTGTTGTCCCGCTTCCGTGGTCAAATCTGTCGATTGCAACGGCAGAGTTTGACCAGGTTCGCCCGAACCTTGAATTTTGGCTCCTTTTTGTTCGACAGCAGATTTAATCCAGTCTAAACGCCCTTGCTTAATGAGGGCATTAAAGAAATCGGCTTTATTAAAGTCGGTAACTTTATGAAAGCTAAGCTCGATAAGCTCTGAATCTTGGGTACGCTGCAGTAGAAATTGTAAAATGGTGGAATCACCCTGAAAACCTTCTACGTTACATTGTCCAAGAGCGTTTACATCAATATTATCTTGTGCGATGACCTCCTTCAATAGCGTGATGAAATTCTTGTCCAAAAGATATTTAATCATTTCGCATGTAAAATTGAAATTATGGCTAACCTGTACAAGCTCCGCTAGCCCTGCTCGGTCATCACTTAATAAGAAGCGTTCAAAAATGCCTGATAATTCTGCCGCGTGGGAATAAAAACTTTCCGGCAAAGGGGCATTTTTTTCCTTGAGCATTTTTATTTTTTCGTCATTACCAGTGATCAGGGCAGCAAACATGGGAGTGATTCCTCCAACGTTCTCTCTTAGAGGACAACTTTCGGTTTCGATCAAAAGCTGTACTATCGCAGGAGAAGCTTTAAAGATAGCTTCGTTGAGGGCGCTCACGTCAACTTCGGCTCCAGCTTGAAGTAATTTCTGTACTAAACCTAAGTCATTAATGTTAACGGCTTTTGCCAATGCTTGAAAGCCATTGGGATCGGCCTTGAGTTCGAGAAGTAATTCCACGCTTTCGTAATCCTGCCTGCTGACAAACAGGTCGATACAAATACCTAAATTCGCCCCTTTTTCGATGAGCTTATTGACGAGCGTAGGGTGAGGCAGGGCGGCAACAAGGGGGGGCCATCCTTTAGATTTAACCTCTACATTGATCTTAGGGTGTGTGAGCAAAAGGTCCAAAATTTTTTCTCTTTTTTTTACAGTTTTATCCTCGTTCTGAACAGCTTTTGCCTGTTGCTGATAAGCTTCTTTCAAGCGGCTAACTGCTAAATGAAGGGGTGTCATACCGTTGGGATTGACTATATTAGGGTCTATAAGCCGAAGCGCATGCTCAACAAATTCAACCGAATCAGCCTGGATGGCCAGATCGAGTAGCGAGCTGCCCTTAAAATCTTTTAAATCATAGTCAATCAGCTGTTCCTTAGCTAGCCGGAGAGCTAAATCTGCATGACCATGTTTTAGCAAAAAAATGATTGTCTGTTCCTTTTCCTGTATAGACCTTCCCTGCATCAATTCCATGAAGTTCGGCACACATTCCACCGAATTCTTTTTGAATGTGAACAAAGAAAAAAAGGGATCCGGAAAGAAGTTGGCTTCTTGAATAGCCTCTTGAAATAGAGTTTCACTTTCCTGCCCTGCTGACATTGCGCGTATGGCTGTTTCTTGACCTCTCGTTGCCTCTGCGATTTCATAGCTCAGGATGGCATAAGAAAGCGGATCAAGTTCTTTGGTGGTAAAAGACAATGGATCGATTTCACTAGATACTAAGCCTTTTCCACTATAGGCGATATACCCTTGTCCATCATTTAGAACTGCAAATAGACCCGAAGTGGAAAGACACAAGGCTAATCCCTTAACATCTGGTTCATTTGGTGCCGCCGGGTCCTTAATTGTTTCCACAAAAAAACCTTTGTCTACCTCTGATTGATCATAGCGCGTATCTTTGCCCGATTTATGTTCTTGATAAAAATTGCTAATCGATTTTATGAAATCTACAAAATCTTGATTTTCATCAGGAGCAAGCTCAAGACTTTGGATAAAGTGATGTCCTTTTCCTGCCGCTTTGGATAGCAAAATTGGGTTTTTGCTGACATATCGGATGGGAGCGCGAGTCACCAGGGGATAAACTTCCAAAAGCTCAGCATCTTTTACGACAATTTGGTGTGATGAATCAGAGGTGCTAAAAGGCTTTAAAGATGCAATTTCAGTGCGTTTGACGAGGGCATAGGTAATGGGAAAACCCCTTGCTCCTTCAGCAAGAGAGCGAGGGGCTACCGGACTCCCGGCACTATGAGCAGGATAGAATTGCATTAAATTGCTTATTTTTTTTTCTTTACCCTCTTCAAGCATTTCGATCCTACGCTTAAGCTGAGCAAAAGTTTGCCCTTCAGGGGCACTTACAAATGCTGCAAATTCATCCAAGAATCCTTTCAAATCTTTTTCGGCTTCTTGTCCTGCTAATGAAGGGAAATCACCCATCGATCGCATCAAGGTAGGAAAAGAGTGGGGTTTTTCCTGGGCAAAAAAATTCGCCCTATCACTTTCTCGTTCGGGGATGCTCAATAGTGAACTTTTGCCCCCGGAGAAACAGGATGTTATTGACAACCCCTTGCAACGCTGATTATCTAAGAAATTTAAAAATTTGCCATACTGAGGGGGCTTTAAAGCCCCCACCATGTTTGTGAAGCCATGGCCCGCGAGATGAAATAATTTATTGACTTTTGGTTCAGCCACAAAAAGATCTATAAAGGCGTCAATATCGCATTTTTTTTGAGGACCTTGCAAAGCTTCTTGCATAGAAATGTGCTGTAAACTGTTATCTGTTTTAAAGTCAAAGGAGGCAAGCTTCTCCTGAGAACCCATTTCAGGCAAATAGGAACGCGGCATAAAAACGAGCATTTCGCCCTTCTGAAAGACGTCCCAATTGCCCTTTTCTTGTAATAAAAATTGCTCGCTTTCTATAAAGAATTTTGCAGGCCCTTGACCATAGGGGTGGACATATCCTGTTCCTCGCAATAGAGAACGTGTCGTTACAAAAGGAAGATCTTGTGCAATAGCTTGTTTGATCATCGACCAAATTGCCATGTTGTAATCTGAGCTCTCTAGGTCGCAAAAAAAGGCAATGGGTTTGATTTCGATTGGAGGGATTTTTTTTTCGTCATGCAAAGGAGCTATGGAAACCGCAACTTGCACGTTAAGGATCCTGTCTTTAATTTCTTGAATCTTTTGGCGATCGACTTTATTTCTATAAGTATCCAAGGTTTGATCAAGATGATGTAAAACTTCGATGGCCTCGGGCCTTAAGATTTCAGTAAGTGGTGTAAACCCTTCTTCAACATTAGTTTTCAACTCACTTAGCAATTTACTGAGATTTGAAACAGTTTTCTCCAAAGCTTGATCAGAAACAGCATCGGAATTTAAACTGGAATTAATTTGTTGAAGCCCTGCGAGGTTTGATTCAATTTTTATAGACACGAAACACCCGCAAATAAATTATTCTCAATCACTATAATTGTATAGTATCCGAAAATACATTAATAAGCAAGCTGCGCAGGCAATTCAAAGAAAAATTTTGAATTAAAATGTATCGCAAATAAGCCGCCATCTTTTGTCCTTTGGTGTAATTACAACTAAATTTAAGTCAATTATGAATAATTTAAATTTTTATAGTTATTTTAATAAAGAAATTAATAATATTTCCGAGGTCCTGGTCTCAAATAGCTATACAGATAAACGCATTTTAAAATTTGCTATTTCCTATGTATCGATGACGGCTCTTTCCCATCTCTCCAATCAATATTTGAATTTCTATGGTAAATGTGCACTCACTTTGCTTTCTGCAGCCTAAGGGAATTCTTCTCTTCAAAAAATCCCTTTTTATGTCTTCCTTTCAGGGTTTCCCTTGGCAGTTAATCCCACTCAAACAACTTTGCCTGAGGTTTTGCTTGATCTTTTGATGCGTACGAGCTTTCTTTCATCAACCGCAGCTGCAGATGATTTATTCGAAATAGATACCTGGTTTAAGTGGGGATTTGATCTTCTAGGGAAAGATGAAACGAGGGTTCATCATAAAATTAAATTTATTTTGCTCTATTATGTGCATGCCTGGATAAAAAAAGGGGGCTATACCCGTGATGATCTTGATTCACTTTCTCCCGATGCCATGCAAAATACGTTGAGAATTCTTTATTTTAAAGTGCTCACGTTGCTTGAAGAAGAAGAAATCATTACATTCCTGGAAATGTTTATCCCTGAAAATGAAACTTTAGAATTTCCGACGGCCAACAGTTTGATTGAATTAAAAAGAATCCTTGCCGGGATCGATCACAAGCGCATCGAATCTTTTTACATGAAGGGATTTCCGGCTGTTCTGTCAGTGAAGAAGAGAGGGATCTTTACCACATGATTAATGAAGATGTCCTCCTGTTTTTTTCAAAAAAATACGAATTTGTTTTTGACATTACAGCTGAAATTTTAGAGAAAGGCCCCCTTGCTTATTATGTTATACCGCGCGCGGGTAGGTTCTTAAATTTTTGGCGGCGAGATTTTATGTCCCAGTACATTGCGGAGATCGCAGCAAACTTGGATAAGTTTGCAAGATCGAGCAATGAGCTGGGACGCAAAAGATGCCGATGAAAAAT
>JAJTHR010000086.1 GCA_021298935.1 Parachlamydia sp.
CAAAAAGCACCCGACCAGTGGATACAGGATCCGGACGTATTGGATACGTGGTTTTCAGCGGCGCTTTGGCCGTTTGCGACGCTTGGTTGGCCTGACAAAACACCTGAACTTGATAAATTTTATCCTAATGCCGTCCTTGTGACTGGACATGATATCCTCTTTTTTTGGGTCGCCCGCATGCTCGCCATGGGCAATTACGCCATGGGACAGCCCCCCTTCCCGCAAACATTCCTGCATGGCCTGATTTACGGCAAATCGTACTGGCGGGAAAATCCGGAAGGCGGCATCGAATATGCCCCCGAGGATGAACGCTTGCAATATGATTTGGGCAAACCGGTCCCCAAAGAAGTCTTTTCCAAATGGGAAAAAATGTCGAAGTCAAAAGGCAATATCATCGACCCTCTTGAAATGATCGACATGTACGGTACCGATGCCGTACGCATGGCCCTTTGCGCCAGCGCTACCCAAGCGCGCCAAATCGACCTTGACAGGCGTCGCTTTGAAGAATACAAAAACTTTGCGAACAAAATGTGGAATGGCGCTAGATTCGTACTCATGAACCTGGAAGGGAACGAGCAGCAAAATACCCTGCCCCTCACCGCCGAGGCCTTTTCACAAGGGCTGGATGAATCCCTCCTGACTCTTGAGGACCGTTGGATCCTCTCAAAGTTGGGAGCTACGGTTAAAAATGTCAATGCCCACCTTGCTAACTACCACTTCGATCAGGCAGCACTGGAGGCCTACGATTTCTTTTGGAAAGAGTTTTGCGCCTATTATCTTGAAGTCACCAAGCCGGCCCTCTTCGGCAAGCTTGGCACTCCGCAAGAGCGCCTCAATAAACAAAAGCTGCTTGTCATTGTTTTGTGTCAGGCCATTCGCCTGATGCACCCCATGGCCCCCTTCATTACAGAGGAACTCTTTCATGCCCTAAAAGCGCGCTTGGAAGGAATTACATTAGTTGAAGGCATCGACCCCTATACAAAAGAGTGCATCATTGCTTTGCAAAAAACCGCCTGCCTCATCGCCCCCTATCCAAAGGTTGTGCGTGAATCCGATTGCCATCCTGAAATTGACGCTGCCTTTGAAACGCTTGAACAAGTCGTTTATACCATCCGTAATATCCGGGGAGAAATGAAACTGCCCCCAAGCATGGCTACAGATGTTTATATCATCGGCCAGCCCCTCGATCCGGAATGGCAGGCGGTCAAAGAAAACACGGCGATAATTCCTGCGCTCGTCCGCATCAATCGTATCATCGTCTCTACAGAAACGCCTGAGCTCGCTTTTGCCAGTACAGGAGTCTATCATGGCCTAAAAATCCTTCTCCCGCTACCTCCTGAAATGGTGGAAGCAGAAAAAACACGCCTCATAAAAGAAGAAGAAAAGATCAGTCAAAATATCGACAAGTTGAAAAATCAACTCTCCAATCAGGAATTTTTGATGCGTGCCCCCCCTGCTGTCATTGAAAAATTAAAAATGCAAATCTCTCAGAATGAACAGGAATTGAGTGAAATCCATCAAAAAATTAAGAATTCATGAATTTTTCATAAATTTTTTTGATGAAAAAGTTGACTAAATTAAATTGTTGATATATAAACTATGCCTTTGTTGATTCCATAAACTAAAAAGAGGAGTTATTATGGACATTGTAGGATTAAGAACACAACTTGCGTTCACAACTGAATTAAAAAATTACAGAAAAGATGAAAGTAAGGATGAGTTAAAAGGAATTAGATTATCAGTTACAAATCCACAAGACTTATTAATGCCTTGCAAAATGCAAAGTAAACAATATTTCGATCTGAATTCAGAAGAAAATTTTTATGGAGTGGATGTGCGTTATCTTTCAAATAAAGTTAATGACCTTGATATTCCACTAAGTGATACAGTAGGCGGTTCGTGTGGTTAATAACCACATTACCTAAAATAAATGGCTTCTTTAGGAAGCCATTTTTATTTTATTTTATTAAATGAAAAATTTTAAATTTAAACCTGCCTCTTTCCTTCTATTACGTATTCCATCATGGTCAATTAACAAATTTGATCTTTTTTCAAATAGTGACTCTGAATACATTTTTGAAATTTATTCCCAAAATGAAGATTTAAGAGAAGCTATTTCAATCGCTTCCCCTTCGCTTTCAAATTCACTAAATAAAAAAACACGTAATAAGCAAGAGATAAAAAGTTTATCTAATTATATCTCACGCATGATGAATAGAGCAACTCCATTTGGAATGTTTTCTTTTATTTCCATGGCATCCTGGGGGCAAAATACAACAATTAAATGCGATGGTGGGTTGCTATCAAAAAAAGCTCTATTTGACATTGAATGGACCTATGAGGTCATAAAAAAGATATATCAATGTGATACAAATTTGCTTTCTTTACCAATTAGAACTAATCCCTTAGTACAGCTATGTGGGGACAGATTCCAAGTTGATTACTTACGAGGTATGAATGAAGTCCAATCAAAAATCATTTCGATTCGCGCTTCTTTTTTAATTAACTTTATTTTGAAACAAACGATAAAATGTGTCACTGTCAATCAAATTATATTACAACTCCAAAAAGAAATTCCTAATCTTCAACAAGACAAAACTCTCGCTGTTGTTCGACAACTTCTTTCCCAGCAATTTCTTTTACCAGGCATTCTCCCCTCCCTTTTAAATCCCTCTCCTATAGATAGTCTACTTCCTTATGTTTCTTTAGTCCCCGGATTGAAGTCTTTATGTAATGAAATAGATGAATATAACGAGCTGCCTATCGGACAAGGAGAAAAAAAACTCAACTCGTTGCAAGAAAAAATGGCAGAAATTGTTGAGACTCCTACATATTTGCAGGTTAACACAATCTATAAAGAGAAAGAATTTCGACTATCTGAAAATGTTTTATTTGAATTATCAAATAGCCTCCATTTTCTTTTTGATATTTCGTCTTTCCAGCATTCAGCGATAAATTTAGCATCCTATCATGCCAATTTTATCGAAAAATATGGTGAATTTAGAATTGTGCCTTTGCTTGAATTATTAAATGATGAAAAAGGACTTGGATCTTTGTTTGAAAGTCCATCTCCACCGCTTCAAAATACACCATGGACAAACTGGCTCCATGAGCAATGGCAAGATTGCCTGATTAGCAAAAAAAAAGAACTCGTTCTTACTGAAAAGATGATTGAGCCTTTTTTAAATCAAAAAAATGACAATAAAATGGTGCCACTTTCTTTTGATGTCATTTGTAATATTATCTCCGATTCAAACGAAGAAATAGATGCCGGAAAGTTTCTCATTTTAATTAAAATGATAACTAAGGAAGGTGGAAATGTTTTTGGTAGATTTTTAGATATATTAGGAGAAAAAGCAAAAAAAGAAATTGCTAATTTTTTTGCAGAAGAGGAAAAATTAGAGCCTGAATCCCTTTTTGTTGAGCTTTCTTATTTACCTACTAAAATTCATACTGGCAATGTCGCGATCAATCCTTTGCTAAGAAGTTATCACCTTGATATTGAATCGAATGAAAAGAAAGAAGGATCTATTGCTTTAGAAGATATTTATGTCGGTGCGAGTACTTCAAATTTTTATTTAACAGACCGAGAGTGCAAGTATAATATTATTACACGATCAAATAATCTATGCAGCTCTTACTATGCCCCACCCCCCTTAAAATTTATGCGTTATGTGACATTTTCACAACATCCATCAATTTCACTTTTTGAATGGGGCAATTTTAAAGATACTGCTTCTTTTTTACCACGAGTTCGTCTGGGAAAGACAGTCCTTTCACCTGCTCAATGGAATATCAACCCGAATGCTTATTTAGGAGTATCAACCGAAAGAAGTATTTTTCTATTTCAGCAATGGGCAGATAAATGGGAATTGCCGGAGAGATTTAATGTCATTCATGCTGATCAACACCTTTTAATGAATAGAAAAAATCCTAAACACATTGCGGAATTAGCTCGTAAACTTAAAAATGGTGTAAAACTAACGTTGGCTGAAAATCTTGATAAAGCTTGGGTGAATGGAAAAAATGGAAAACATAGTTGTGAAATTTGTGTCCCTTTTGTTAGGTCATCGGTTAATAACAGTCAAAATCGAAAATCTGTTCCTTTTAATAAAAATGCTGATTATGTGAGAGATAAATTACCCGGTAGCGAATGGATTTATTTTAAACTTTTTTTAAATGATAATAGAATGAACGACTTCTTGGTCGGCTATCTATTTAATTATATTGAAATATGGCGAGAAAAAGGTATTATCCAAGAATGGTTTATCGTTCGTTATTCTAATCCCAAATCGCATCTACGATTAAGGCTACTTCTTTCATCAAATATTTACTTATCCGATGTCTTGATTAATTTTGAAGAAAAATTCAAAACTTGGACTCAAGAAAATTGGTTAAGCGATATTTTCATTTCAAAGTATGAAAGAGAAATTGAGCGGTATGGTGGTGTTGAAATGATTCAACACGCAGAAACATTTTTTTTCTATGATACTCTTTCAATAGGAATTATTCTTCGTTCACTTTTAATGAAAAACATTTTAACTGAACCTATCATTATATTTTCTTTATCTATTATAAATTTTCTTCGTAATTGGGGTTTTAATGAACATCAAATGCTCTCTTTTTTAAATGAATTCAGCATTGATGAGGCTGAATTAAAAGGCTTTCGTACACATAAAAGCCAATTAGTCAACTTGTTAAAAGCTCTAAGCCTAAATAATATTGACATACCAGAAATCAAAATGATGCAAAATATGTCAAAAATAGCATTTGAAGGGATCAATTTATTTTCTCAATACGCAAAAAATATATTAGAACAGAATCAAATAAATTCAATCATTAAAAGTTTTTTACATATGCATTGCAACCGTTTGGGGTGCACAGGAAAAACTGAAATGCAGGCCAAATTATATGCTAGAAAGGCTATCTCTGTTATATTAAATGATAAATCCAATTCAAGTATGCAAGAAATTAAGCTTCAATTTTCCAATTAACCATCTTGTGCGTAAAAAATAAAATACCGCCATACTTATATAAAGGAATGATAAAAGCAGCCAAAAATACTGTGGGGGGAAATTATATAATTCCATAAAGATATATATGAAACAATAACCAGTTATCCAATTCATTAATCCCATAAATAGAGTGAAGGTCGTATCTTTGAAGGCCAAAATATAGCTAACTGGTAAATATGAAAATATGTAAAAAGTTGAGCAAAACCAAACACCTGTTAAAATAGTTTTTATTACATTGGACTCAAGATTAACTGTTGGGAATAAAGCATGAAAAGTCCAATCAGGAAATATAAGTAAATTAATACTTAAAGACAGGACTGCTATAATTGCTAGTACCGTTCCAGGAAGAAAGGCTGGATAAAGATTTTTAAAATTTTTAGATCCAATTATCTGAGATACTACTGTCATTTGAGCAGAACACAAGGATTCGGCAAAAAATGAAATAAACAAAAAGAATGTTCCGCCAATGGATAGGTATAATAGATAGCTATCTCCTTTTTTTGCCATAAAATAAGTAATCGCTCCCCAGCAAGCCATTGTTAGAATTTTATTCATGGCCCTCAAAATTCCAGGTTGAATACATTCCCAAAATAAAAATATTTCAAATTTACAACGCCTTGTATCAAATATTTTATTATTTTTTTTATTCAGAAAAATAAATAGTAGTGTTGAGCAGAATCCTATTTGAGTGATGAAATTACTATATGCTCCTCCCATTAAACCCAAACCTGGAATCCATTTCCAGCCAAAAATAAGGGCATAACCAACTGGCAGTTTAATTAGATGAAAAAAAATTGTAGTAAAAAAAATTATCCATGTTTTGCCTTGACCTAAAAAAAAGCAAGTAAGGGCGGTGCCTAAGGGGAAAAGAAAACTAATTGCCAAAAGAAAATAATAATATGGCAAAACAATTTGTTCTATTGTGGTCCCATTAAAATAAAATTTTCCGTATAAATACCCGGCCGGTATTACAATTATTGTAGATAGCACAGAAAACCAAATAAATTGCCAAATTCCTGGTCCAATTTTTTTTAAATTTTTTTCGCCATACCAATTTCCAACAAATACTTGAGCCATCATTGTCAATGAAACTAAGGCTAGTTGAAAAATTTGAATCGCATAAAAAGCACTTATTGAGGCTTCCATATCTTCAGGTGACAGGCTAGCTAACAAAATTTTTTCCACAGCTGGAAAAAGATTTGTTGAAAATGTCATTAAAGAAATTGGCAAAAATAATAGGAAAAATTGTTTAAAGCCCATTATTACTCCAACTTAATTAATGTTATTTATTAATTTGCAAATAGGTGCAGGAATTTCTTCGTAATATGGATACAGATTAATTATCTAATCTGAATGATCTAGCTATGTTAAAATTACTTGAAAGATTATGAACAACCTGTAAATTCTTTTTAATTAATCCACGAGCTGGTTGATAGAATATCGGTATGACCGGCATCTCATCCCTTAAAAGTTGTTCCGCTTTAATTAAATAAGAAGAGCGTTGAAAAGGATTAATTTGCTGTTCGCTCATGCGCAATAAATTTTGATAATCATTATGCTCCCAATGGGCAAAATTAGAAGTGCTATATCGAAAATAATTTAACATATACAAGGGATCATCGATATAAGGACTCCAATTGACAAGGCCTAATTGAAAATTTCCTGATGTCATTTGATTAAATAATTTATTCCATGGCAAAGCTTGAAGCTCGCATTCCAAATTAAGTGTTTCTTTCAGTTGGGTTTTCAAGCAATTCGCAGTATATTCTCGTATTTCACCCTCTGTAAAGATTATCGTCAAAGGCTCTAAATCATGCAACGAAATATTCAATTCATTTAGAGCATCATGAAATAACATGTTTGCCTGATTTGGGTTAAATTCAGGAAATAATGTTTCTTTATTAGGCACTGTTCGTCTATGTAGTAGCGGGGTAAAAGCCGGATTCAAAGGAAGGGTTGCATTAGCTATAATACTCGCTCGATCAATTGCATAACTAAAAGCTTCTCTTAGCTTACGGGAATGGAAAGGAGCAGTCGTTGTATTAAAAACTTGCCAACATGCCCAGGAGTTTGGAAAAACAAAAATTTCATCCTTTTTTTTGGCATTAAAGTCCGATAAAAAGGTACCAAATGGGTTTCCGATCCAATCCACTTCATCTTTCTGAAATGCGTGGAATGCTTGTGCAGGCGTTAAATGGATGAGGTTAATTTGATCCCAATAGGCATAGTTGACATCCCAATAAAAAGGGTTCCTAACTAGCTGAAAACCTTGATTAGGTTGATTGATTTTTAACTGAAAAGGGCCATTACAAGGATAATTGGATTCATTTTCATAGGTCCATTGCGGCCTTTTCTGATCGATATTACGGTGAATAGGCGAATAAATCGTATGAGCTGTCAGTTGTAAAAAATAGGGAGTGGGGTTTTCAAGGTCTACTTTAAGCGTACGATCATCAATGGCATGAACCCCAATACATTCAAGCGGTACTTTTCCCTGCTTGGCTTTCATTGCGTTTTTAATGGGGTGAAAAATTTCAGCAAAAGATGTTTTAAAATCGGGTGAAAGAATTTTTTTCCATGCATATTCAAAGTCATGCGCCGTAACAATCGTTCCGTCATTCCAAAAGGATTGTCTTAGTTTAAAAACATACTGTCTTGCATTTGCAGAAATTTCAATGGATTGTGCAACCCCATTGACAACTTGCTCTTTTTCATCGTAACGCATTAAGCCTTCAAAGAGCAAACCAAGGGTATCGGAAGAGATATTATCTCCTCCAATTCTTGGATCAAGCGAGACGGGCATGTATTCAACGCCAATCTTTAAAACTTTTTTACCAGTTATTTTCTTTTGCCATTCTCTTAGCTTTTGCTTTAAATTTTTAATAAAAGAAGCTTGTTTTTCAGCACTCGGTTTGACTAAAACTGCCGTAAAAAAGATCCCCTCAAGAGTGTTTAAAAAACTATAAGTGACATCATGCGATTGAAAAAAATTCTCTTGAAGAAAAGATGAAATGGTATCGCCGAGAGTACATTCATTCCCTTTGACAAAAATATATAGATTTTCTTGAATTTGCTCATGTTTAAAGCGAAAATCGACTCCCTTATTTAATTTTTCATGACGATGATCAGCGAAAAATTTATAAAATAAATAAAGTATCTCTTGGTCGATAATCGCTTGTTTTTCAAGAGGGGAAATTGAGTAAAAAAACTTCTCTAAAATATCAGGATCAGCCTCCTTAAAGGCCCCTTTGAATTTTTCAAGATGCTCTTGCTGTTTTAAAATTAAGCCCCCATTATAGTCTCTAAATACCCCCATAGCGGATTGAATCAGGGCAACGACTTTTTGACGAGCTAAATTGAAATCTAGGGAACCATTCGATCTTAAAAAAGCTGAGGTGCGTGGAAGATGAAGAGAAAAAATATGGGCTTCAATGGGGTGGTTGTCCAAATACCTTACAGTCGTCACTCTTTTAGAAATAAATGTACATTCAACAAAGCGTTCTTTTAGTGAAAAATGATGAAAAGGAGCCGGGTGCACGAGCACAACCTGAAAGACAATTTCTTTTCCTGTTTGTTCATCAAGATTAATGGTTGCCTGAGGCAAATCTTCTAACGAACTAATTTCATTGCTCAATACTAAAATGGTTTTGTAAGTCTCTTCGTCATTCCGTCGCATAAAAGTAGAAGGAGATAATTTTTGAATGCTATTGCGTACACGCTCTTCTACATTGTTCTTAATTAAAGATTGCTCGTTAAGCGAAAAATTGGACCCATCTTTTTTTTCTATTTCGAAATAATGAATTTTAAGATTTTTATTTTGAGATGTATGCTGATAAGAGCTCTCTTTAACCAATCTTGCATCTGGAAATTGTTTTTGAAAGGCTAGACAAAGATTCTCTTCATCAAACAATTCATATTTATCTGATGCGTTATAGCCAACCAAACATCCAAGAACCGAACGAGTCGAAAAAGGGAATTTTAAGGTTCCGGGCAGCCAACGAATCTTAACATGCAGATCTTGCGGTGAAAAGGCAATTTTTTGTGCAAGAGTTTTTTGCATCATATGAATGGATAAAAACAAGCTCGATAAATGGCAAATGTAGCGATGATCCAAGAATTTCTTCGAAGCAAGAAGATAAAATAAATAAAGGTCCTGAACAAAAAATTGATCAGTTGGATGATTAAATCGTGACAGCCAACGCCTTGCTTCTTTTTCTACTTCATAAAATGAAGAATGAAAAGATGCCTCGTTTGTAAACCATGCATTAGAGGGGGGCTCAAAAATACTATGTCTCATTTCAAAAGCTAAAGCCATTATATAATACGTCAGTTTTTAAGATTAAATAAATCGTCGTTAAGACGCACTATCATTCAACTGAATCAAAAAAACTAGGCATGCTGGTGTTTTTTTGCAAGATATTTTTTTTAATTTTTTATAAAGATTCCGTAATTTTTTTTAAAAAACTAGCTCCTGAAGTATTCTAGAATATATTTTAATACTCGATAGTCAATGGAATTTTTTCTTCTCTTTCTTTTTTTAAAACCTCTAAAAATGAATTTGTTTCTGAAATAACCACACTTGATAAAGCGCACAAAGCGATTAAATTAGGGAAAGCCATTAGCCCGTTAAAAATATCGGAAATTTTCCAAACGATATCCAATTCCAAAACAGCGCCTGGAATAATAACCAGAATAAAGAGGATGCGATAGAACAGCACGCTTTTCAATCCGAAAAGGTATTCCACACATTTTTCACCATAATAAGCCCATCCAAGAAGTGTTGTAAAGGCAAATAAAATTAAACCAATTGTTACAACATAGCCGCCTCCGGTAAAAACCGATTCGTAAGCGGCGACTGTCATTGAAGCGCCGTTTAATACTTTTCCGGCTGCGTCCGTTTGGCCGAAAACCCCTGTCACGCCAAGTACTAGGCCGGTCACGCTGCACATAATAATGGTCGCGAGAAAAGAACCGGTCATGGAGACGAGGGCTTGCCTGCCGGGCATGTCTGTTTTAGCAGCAGCGGCAGCAATGGAGGCTGTCCCTAAACCTGCTTCGCTGGTCATTAGGCCGCGGCTGACGCCTACACGGAGGGCTAGCAAAAGGGTTGAGCCGGCAAAGCCTCCAAAAGCGGCCTGCCCGGTAAAGGCATGCTTGACAATGTTGACAATAACTTCAGGGATGCTTGCATAGTGATAGACGAGAATGACGCTCGCTCCCCCAATGTAGAAAATAGCCATGAAAGGGACAAGATAGCCTGCCACCTTGCCGATGCTTTTAATCCCACCCATAAGGGTCGCGGCTGTCAGCAGCGCCACGGTAATACCTGTCCATAGAGGATCCACATGAAACATTCTTTGCATCACATCTGCAACAGAATTGGCCTGAAGCATATTGCCCCCGCCTAAGCCGGCAAAGGCGCCAAAAAAGGCAAACGAGCCGGCAAGCCATTTCCAACCTAATCCTTGCTGAATAAAATACATCGGGCCGCCGCACATTTCACCATGCTCATCGGTGATGCGGTAGCGCACGGCTAAAATAGCTTCGGCATACTTAGTGGCCATGCCTAATAAGGCTGTGACCCACATCCAGAAAAGGGCTCCCAGGCCGCCGATTGCAATCGCTGTCGCAACCCCGGCAATGTTGCCGATACCGATGGTGGCTGCCAGGGCAGTCATCAGCGATTCAAAGTGGCTGATATCCCCTTTCTCCTCGCTCTTCTCTGCTCTCTTATTGGAACTAAATACAAGTTTCAATGCATAGCCGAGATAACGAAACTGCAGCCCTTTCAGGGCAAATGTCAAATAAATACCAACGCCTGACAAAAGAATAAGGAGAGGCAACCCCCATACCAAGCTATAAACGATATCCAGAGAGGTCAGCATCAAGCTTGTCAAATCACTAAGCATCTACTGTTTCTCCTGCATAAACAAGGGGGCTTTTTTCTTTTTGAACAACGAGTAAAAAATCTTCTGTTTCTTGCCTGATGACTTTAGACAAAGCGATGAGCGCAATTAAATTAGGAACAACCATTAAGCCATTGCTGATATCGGCAAGATACCAGGCCGTGTCCATTTTCAAAGCAGCGCCGGGAATAACGACTAAAGCAAACAAAATGCGGTAAATTAGGATGGAGCGGCCGCCGAATAAGTACTCGCAGCATTTTTCGCCGTAAAAGCACCAGGCAAGAACAGTTGTATAGGCAAATAAGATGAGTCCGACTGTGACGATATAGTCTCCGCCCACAATATTTTTATTAAATGCGGCACTGACGAGCGAAGCGCCGTTCAATAATTCCCCTGTTGAGGACTGCATTCCGATCACTTGCGTGACCGCTAAAACAAGGCCTGACATCGTGCAGACAACAATGGTTGATAGCAGGGCACCGGTCATTGTGATGAGCGCTTGCCTTGCCGGCTGATCGGTACGGGCCGCTGCCGCTGCAACTGATGAAATGCCAAGTCCCGCTTCATTTGAAAAGACGCTTCTTGCCACCCCCATCTGAAGGGCCATCACCATTGTTGAGCCGAGGAATCCTCCGGCTGCCGCCTGCCCATTCCAGGCGCTATGAAAAATTAATTGAAAAGCTGCAGGAATTTGACTTGCATTCACACCAAGGATGTAAATGGCCGCGCCTATGTACATAAGTGCCATCAAAGGCACTAAAACGCTAGAGACTTGACCAATCCACTTGACGCCTCCAAGAACCACGACTGCGGTCAGGGCGCATAAAATGTAGCCGGTCATCCAGGCATCCACCTCCCACACATGGTTGATCGCCTTGGCAATCGAATTAGTTTGAACCAGATTGCCCGTACTCATGGCGGCAATCATCCCTAATACGGCAAAGATCCCGGCCATCCATTTGAGACCCAGTCCTTTTTCCATGTAATGCATGGGCCCGCCAGACATTTCTCCCCGGCTGTCTTTATGTCTATATTTTACCGCAAGAAGGGATTCGGCATATTTAGTGGCCATACTTAAGAGGGCGGTGACCCACATCCAGAAAATAGCGCCCAAGCCGCCAACCGTCACGGCTGTTGCCACACCGACAATCGTTCCTGTCCCTATCGCCCCTGCCAGCGAGGTCATTAAGGCTTCAAAATGCCCGATGTCCCCTTGAGCTCCTTGCGATTGCCGGGAAAATGCCTGCCTAAAGGCATAGCCAAGATATCTGAATTGAACCCCTTTAAGCAAAAGAGTAAGGTAAGCTCCTGTGCCTAAAAGTAATAGAAGCAAGGGAGCACCCCATATCCAGTCTCTCATTCCCTTTAAAAATTGGTCTAAAAGCTCCATATTTTTTCCACGAAATTGCGGTTAAAAAAATTCAATGCCAAAGAAAATAGCATGGGTTTTCGTTTTAACTCAAGGCGTAATATTCTTTTTTTTCAATTCAACAACTAAAGTAAATAAAATTTTAAACTATTTATATATTAAGATAAAGTATTTTCAAAAAACTAAAAAAACTTTTTTTAAATCCAATTGTTTGCTAGTATTTAAAAAATTTTTGAAAGCTCCAAGGATTAGATGTTATAACTTAGGGAGAATGCAATGCTTTACATATCAGGTAAAAATGAGACTTTGAATGATTTAAAGACAAGCGAGGGATTTGAGGGGTCAATTAATGAATACGAGCAAAAATTTAACCAGCTTAATCATCAATTGGATTTAAAAACTACAAATTTAAATCAGAGCCTGCCTTCTTATACCCCTGTTTTCCCGGTTTTGCAATCAGTTCTAATGGACCCCCATCGCATATCTATTGCTCAAGAGATTGCTAAGTTTACAACCTCTGAGCGAGAAACGCTTCGAGGAATGCAGGAGCATGACATTGAACTTCCAGCTATCCTTGCTACCAAAAAAATCGTAACTGAGTATGCCTCCCATCTTTCTTCAATTAGAAAACACCTAGAAGACCCCCTTATTAAATCTCCCTGGAAATTTTGGAATGATAATTTCACTCTTGATTTACTTCCTGACTTAATTAGCGAGAGCCTATTCTATAAAGCACATTCAATTCAAAGATCCTTCCTTTTTAACGGATTGACTCAGCTTGAAAAAGATATGGTGACCATGGATGCATTGCAAATGCAATTATATTCAATTCGCAATCAAAAAAATGCCAAGGCTTTTATGATCAAGCAAAATTTACAAAAGCAAATCGCTCAACTTGCCTCTCAAATAAAAAAACAAGTTTTCCCAAAAATTCAGGATGAATTATCAAGTCATTTAAATGGCTGCTACACTGCTGATCAACTTAAAAAATTGTCACGCACCTCTTATGGGGAGAGAATGGCCAGAAAAGGGAAAATGAAAACCACCTATTTGGATCTTTCCTCAAAAACAGGGCTGCACGGAATGAGAGAAGCCATTCCCTTATTTAAAAATATAGGGACGTTTGCCGGCAAAACTGCCACATGCATTAATTGGGCCTCATTGGGATATGATTGCCTAGATGCTGCTCTTAGCAATGATTTAGAACGATCCATTCGTATTGCCATGTCTGGAACTGCAGGAATGTATGCCGGTTATCATGTTACTGCGTACCTCATAGGTTTTGCAGGAACAACTTTTCTTGTTAGTACTCCAATTGGCTGGGCGGTAGTTATTATTGGAGCCCTTGGAGCTGGGAAATTAGTTTGTGATAATGTCATCACATTTAGTGATTGCATGTTAAGTGGCACAGTTAGTCGTCTAAAAGAAAATTCAACTGTAAAAAGCATAATAGAATTTTTTCTTTCATCAATAGAGCAAATTAGCGAAAGCTTTATTGATGAAAAACAATATGTTATTTATTAACAAATAGAGAGGGATTAAATGAGTAAAAATGAAAATTATATCCGGTTGATTAAACCGATTATAGACTATACCTTACTAAATTATAACTCAATTTTTTTACAGTTAGGTATAATTTCAATAGGTGTCATATTTGAGCTTTTTATTTTAACTGCACTAAGGTGGCTGAACAATATTGATGTTTTCAGGAATAAACTTTCAGAAGAACTTTTAATTTTTTTTAGTTTGTTTACATTTCTAGTGTCATTAA
Organism: Parachlamydia sp.; assembly: GCA_021298935.1. Lineage (GTDB taxonomy): Bacteria > Chlamydiota > Chlamydiia > Chlamydiales > Parachlamydiaceae > Protochlamydia. The sequence continues at coordinate 14,062 of JAJTHR010000086.1, forward strand.
CTTTTATTGTCGCGAACATTTCAGCATTTTTTTATTGGTATTGTGCAAAAAAAAGGGGGGGTACTGGAACTTTTTCTGAAACTTGCAATTCCCTTTTGTGGACTGTATTATATACGTTTATTTGCATAAGATCATGTTATACATTAATATTTATCGGTGTTATTTTAAAATCTTTTTTAATAGCCCTTTTCTCACTATTTGGTTTAATAGGAACTTTAATTTTTGGTATTGTTAAAATGAGCATTCAGACTGCTAAGATAAATAAATTTCATTCAGACAGAGGGACAAATGTATTTTTATTAGGAACTATTCTTCAATTACCTTTCATATTTGCAATATATGTGCTCGTTGATACATATACAGAAAATTTTATAAGATTTTTATTGCCCTTGACTGCTCAACTGACAACCACGGTTTTAGCTTTGTTTATTGGAATAAAAATATTGAAAAAGTTTGGTACTAAAATTGAAATAAAATCTTGATGTCTAAAGTTAATGAGTTTCTCTTGAATAAGGCTCAATCTCTTTAAGAAAAATCAAGCCTTTGATAGAGTGTTGGCAAACGATAACAATTTTTTAGATAATGCCTCTTCTCCCTTCATACAACCAATTGAAACAAAATTTTCTTTTGCCCCCTTATTTGAAAGCTAAAGTGCTTGAAAATAGGCAAACCATTTCTGCTATTTTGAGCGGTAAAGATCCTAGAAAGCTATTAATCGTAGGGCCTTGCTCCATTCACGAGGCAAAATCTGCAATGGAATTTGGCAGAGGCTTGAATGACCTTTCAAAAGAAATCGAAAGTCAATTTTTTACAATCATGCGCGTCTATTGCGAAAAAGGGCGCACCTCAACTGGCTGGAAAGGGTACCTTTACGATCCCTTTTTGGATGGCTCCAACCAATTGGGAATCGGGATACAAAAAACTCGCGAACTGATGCTGGAATTGGCTCAACTGAATATTCATAACGGTTTGACTCAGCTTGAAAAAGATATGGTGACCATGGATGCATTGCAAATGCAATTACATTCGATTCGCAATCAAAAAAATGCCAAGACTTTTATTATCAAGCAAAAATTGCAAATGCAAATCGGTCAACTTGCCTCTCAAATAAAAAAACAAATTTTCCCAAAAATTCAGGATGAATTATCAAGTCATTTAAATGGCTGCTATACTGCCGATCAACTAAAAAAATTGTCACGCACCTCTTATAGGGAAAGAATGGCCAAAAAAGGGAAAATGAAAACCACCTATTTGGACCTTTCCTCAAAAACAGGGCTGCGCGGAATGAGAGAAGCCATTCCCTTATTTAAAAATATAGGGACGTTTGCCGGCAAAACTGCCACCTGCATTAATTGGGCCTCATTAGGTTATGATTGCCTCGATGCTGCTCTTAACGATGATTTAGAACGATCCATCCGCATTGCCATGTCTGGAACTGCAGGAATATGGGCGGGCACCTATGTAACTGCTTATATTATTGGTAAAGCAGGCACAACATTGCTCGTTAGCACTCCCTTAGGCTGGGCTGTCGTTATTGTTGGTGCCTATGGAGCAGGTAATTTTGTAGGCAATCAGGCATTTGCAACCGTCGATAATGCTGTTAGCTATGTCATAAAATCCCTAAAACAAATAGGGGTTTCTAATCAAAAAGATGCTCATATTTGTGGGATTAAAAAATTTGTAAGTTCATCGATCGAAAAAATAAGCGATGCTTTTATTGATGAAAACAAATTTTTAATTTATTAATTATAAGAGAAAAATCTATGTTACATGTCCAAAACGGTTTTTTAAGATTTATAAAAAATATTTTACCAATAAATTTTTCAATAATCTTAAATCAATTTTGTGCTATTTCCCTTGGCGTGTTTTTTAAATTTTTATTTATAGGAATATATCTATGGCTAACAGATAAAGATTTAAGTTGGATTGCAAACCCTATGGGTTATTTAGGTTTATTTTTCTTCTATATTTTTTTTATTGAAATTTACTTCATTCTCGCCAATATCTCCTCATCTGTGTATTGGTTTTGCGCAAAAAAAAAAGGAGGGAGTGGGACATTTCCAGAAACATGCCTAACACTTATATTGACTGGTCTTTATACTTTTATTTTTGCAGGCTTTTCATTTTTATTCATTATATTAGGATATAAATTAGATTCCTTTTTAGTTTGCATATTTTCTTTTTTTGGCTTAATAGCCTCATTAATATTCGGTATTGTTAAGATGAGCATTCAGACTGCCAAGATAAATGGCTTTCATTCAGACAGAGGAACTAATGTTTTTTTATGTGGCACACTTCTTCAATTGCCGTTTTATTATCAAATTTATAAATTAATAATTCATTATTACGAACCATTTATTTAACTACTAGTCCCTTTGAGGCTCATCACGCAAATGAGTACCTGCCAGAGGAAGAAGGGGATAAACACCTAGTTTAGATTAGTTGAAAAAAAGTGAAGCAGACATTTATTAATTCTCTTCGATTAAAAGGAGATTAAATATGCCTGCTTCAATGCTATATCATACCAATCAAATTGAGAATGTTCAAGTCAAAACAGAGGAATACCACTCAGACAAAATAGTCTTTCACGTCCGCTTTATTCCTGACAAACCAATCTGTCCGTGCTGTTGCCATGATGGGAATACAGCAAAAGGTTTGAAGATACGAAAACTTCGTATGGCTCCCTTAGGGAATAAAATGGCTTTTCTAGCAGTAGAAATCCACCGCCTGCACTGTCTCAATTGCTGGCACACTTGGTGGCCTCCAATGCCGTTTGCCAAGCCTAAAAAACGAGTGACCCTATCCTTTGAAAAATATGTGATTGAACTAATGAAGTTTGCCACGATAGAGCATGTTTCCAAGTTTCTGGGTGTTTCGTGGAGTCTTGTGAAGAACATACACAAAGCACATCTGAGTAAAGAACATCGAAATCCGGATCTCAAATATATTCGATACATAGGTGTAGATGAGTTTAGTATCAGAAAAGGGCACGAATATATGACAATTTTTATTAACCTTGAAACGGGAGAGATCATCCATGCCGTAGAGGGTAAAAGTATAGAAAGTGTAACCCCGTTCATTCTACAACTAAAGGAAAAGGCAATACAGCTCAAGGCTATAGCGATGGATATGAATGCAGCATATGCTTCAGCAACGAAAAAATACTTACCCGATGTCGATGTTGTATTCGATCGTTTTCACGTTGTGGCATTGCTTAACACAGCAATCGATGAAATACGCAGAGATCAGCAAGGTAAATGCAACGCGGTTGGCTTGAAAGTTATTAAAGGAATGAGATTCTTGCTCTTAAGTAATTATGAGAAACTTAATCCGAAAAAACAAGATAGTCTGGAATGCCTGCTAGAAGTCAATAAGCCTATAGCGCTAGCTCATGCTATGAAAGAACAAATTCGGCTATTTTGGAGCAAGGGATCAGTACAAGAAGGAGCAAAGTTTCTAGCATGGTGGATCATGGATGCGGTCGAATCTGGAATACATGAGCTACAAAAAACGGGAAGAACACTACTAAGGCATTGGAAAGGTCTTGTAAATTATTTCAAGCACCCTATTAGCAATGGAAAAACAGAAGGAATCAATAACAAGATTAAGACAATGAAGCGGCAAGCCTATGGATTTAGGGATATTGAGTATTTTAAATTGAGATTATATAATTTACATAAAGTTTGGTACTCATTTGCGTGATGAGCCACAAAAACTAACAAAACCATTTTTAACTGAGAACTGTTTAATATTACTTAATTAAAGACGGAAATGCAAGGGCGCTTCAAAATGACATAATTCAGAAATGACGGGATGGGGGACCTCGAAAATGCCATGATGCAGTCCAATGACCCCTGCTTCAAATAAGCTCTTTGCTCCGTATTTTTGATCCCCAACAATGGGACAGCCGATCTCTGCGAATTGGACCCTGATTTGGTGATAGCGTCCGGTATCCAGTTCAATCTTCACTAAAAATCCGCGCAATGTTTCTTTAAGCATTTCAAATGAAAGAGTGGCCTTCTTGCCCCTGGGATTATTTTTTGAGACGATGGTCGCACGGTAGTCGTCATGGATCATATAATGCTCAAGAAGCCCCGTCGAGGGGGGCTTGTTTTCAAGAAGGGCAAAATAAGTTTTTTTAGCCTTTTTTTCACGAATCGAGGCATTTAAGCGGCTAAGCGCTTTGCTGGTCTTTGCAAAAACCACAATCCCGCTGACAGGCTTATCGAGGCGGTGGATAGCCTCGAGAAAGACATTTCCAGGCTTCTTGTAAATCTCCTTCATCCATGATTTGGCAAGCCTTTCCAAGCTCTCTTGCTCAGTACCGCTTGGCTGGGTGAGCAATCCGCCCGGCTTATTAATGACGAGCAAATGGTTGTCTTCAAAAAGAATGGACAAATTCATCGGTTTTTTCTTTGCCGAAGGGCTTCATAAAGAAGCAGCGTCGTGGCCATGGCGACATTCAAGGAATCGGCCACACCCAGCATCGGTATGCGCACTTGGATGTCAGCTTCCTTCATCCAGCGCGCGCTTAAGCCGAGCTGTTCCGTCCCTACTGCAATGGCAATGGGCCTTGCCATGTCTACCTCGGTAAATTCTTTTTCCGCCTGAGGCGTCGCTGCCAAAATCGCCACACCTTCTCTCTTTAACCATGCCAGCGTTTCCTCTCCGGCCGCTTCCACTGTAGGCACCGTAAAAAGAGTCCCCACGCTTGCCCGCACGACATTGGGGTTGAAAATATCTGTGCAGCGGTCGCAGACGACTAACCCGTCTACTCCCACGGCATCGGAGGAGCGTAAAATAGTGCCCAGATTACCCGGTTTTTCAATCGCTTCCGCCACCACAAACAGCGGAATAGAGTTTTTTCCCTTTTTAAGCTGATCTAAGGTGATTTTTCTGTGGGGAGCAATGGCGATTAAACCATCGGGCCGATCCCGATAAGAGATTTTTTGAAACACTTTCTCGCTGCATTGGTAGACAACAACGCCTTCCAAGCGGGCTTTTTCAATCAAATTCCCTTCATTAGTCCCCAAGAAAAGGGTCGGGCAGATAAAAAGCGACTCGATTTGCCAGCCGGCTTCAATGGCCCGTAATAATTCCCGGTAGCCTTCAATGATAAAGCGCCCGCTGGTGTCCCGCTCTTTTTTATCTCTTAAATGAATCAGCTGTTTAATTTTGGGGTTTTGCAGGCTCGTTAAGTCGATCATAATTGCGCCACCCACCTGGCATACGTACCGCTTGGCACAGGTAGACTATTTTTCTCCCCCGTCAATACCATTTCGCCCGAATCGACAAAACCGCTTAAGCCCTCCATTGCCTGGCTGATCAAATGATGCATTGTAATGGGAGTAAAACCCGGCGTGTGGCAGGAAAATAAGATAAATAAGGGCTGGTTGCTCAAAAGCTCGCGGCAATCCTTCAAAAGGGACACTATTTCTTCTTCTATCTTAAATAATTCCCCTTTGGCACCCCGCCCAAAAGTGGGGGGATCTAAAATAATGGCCTCATAGCGCGATCCCCTTTTCTTTTCCCGCTGGATGAATTTCTTGACGTCCTCAACAATCCAGCGGATGGGCGCCTGCTTCAAATCATTCAAATCCGCATTTTCCCTTGCCCAGGCCACCATCCCCTTGGAAGCATCCAAATGGCATACGCTTGCGCCGGCTTTTGCCGCAGCAAGCGTTGAACCGCCCGAATAAGCAAATAAATTAAGCACCCTCGGTTTATTGTAAGGGCCAAGAGCCGTTTGGATCCATTCCCAAAAGGGCTTTTGTTCGGGAAAAATGCCCAAATGACCAAAGTCAGTAGGGGAAATCTTGAATTTGATCCCGGCCACTTCAATCACCCATTTTTCCGGCAGTTTGTTCAGGCCGCTCCAATTGTTTTCCCCCTCCCTTGAAAAAAGAGCATGGGTACGGTTCCAGTCGCCGGATGACAGGCTTTGCGACCAAACCGCTTGCGAGCAGGGGCGCGCGAGGACGTACTGGCCAAAACGCTCCAGCTTTTGGGCGGAGCCGCTGTCTAATAAAGAATAAGAATTCATAACCTTCAACCTAGTTAAAAGACTTATTATTAACACTTCTTAATAAAAAATAAATAATAATTACTGAAAGCGACATTAAACACTGATATAAAATGCGATACATATTAGCAATTAAACTTTCACAGAGCACTCAGAGAGAGGGGTTTCCAATGTTATAAATTGCTACCCAGTTAAATTCCCTCTGTGGGCTTTCTGGTAGTGTATTTGAGTATTTTGGCCCGCAATTTGCATTCTCTCCACTGTTCATTATTTAATCTGGATAAAGGAGAGGCTATGATTCAACCTTTAAAATGGTTTTTGATCTTTGCAGCACTCTTTAGTGTTGCAGTGATCGCATGGATTGCACTTCCAAGAGCATTCGAGCCTGCCGGCGAAATTCGGGCAGCTCTAGATATAGGATCCGGTGCCACTAACATGAAAGTGGCTAAAATTGATCCTAAAACAAATAAAATCATTCGGGTTCTTTATGATAAGTCCATCCCAGTTCCTTATCAAAAGCACCTTGAACAATCAGGAAATGACACCTTCGATCCTCAGGTGATGGAGCAAGGGATTCGGGCCATAAAAGAGCTTAAAGAAGCAGCCCTGTCTTATCAGGCCAAAAAAGTGATCGCTGTGGCAACCGCCGCGTTTCGGCAGGCCAAAAATGCACCTCAATTTGCCCGTGAAGTCGAAAGGCAAACAGGAGTGCAGGTGCGCATCATCAATCAGGACGAAGAGGGCATTCTGGCTTTTAGGGGAGCTCTCGCCGTCACGACAGCTGAACCGGAAAAAACAGTCGTATGGGACATTGGAGGCGGTAGCATGCAGCTGACCACCCTGACTCCTGCCGGGACTTATCTGGTTGAAAAAGGAAAAACAGCTTCAATTCCTTTTAAGAATGCCATTATAGAAAAAATTGAAAGAAAAAACCTGCAAGCCATTCAAACGCCAAACCCTATGGGTGGAAAAGAAATTCAGGCTGCTTTGAATTACGCCGCCCAGATGGCAGGTCAGACCGATCGCTTCGTGGTGGAAAAAATCAGACACCCCGACACCAAGATGCTGGCTGTTGGAAGCTTATTTAATTATGGGATCCTTCCTCTCGTGCAAGGAACTATTGTAAAAGAGGGAGAATTGACCCAAGCGATTGCCAAGATGGAAAATAAACCGGATGCCGACCTTCCGGGCGGCGCGCTTGCCGAAGTGGCAGTGTCAAACCCTGTTCTTGTCCTCGGTTACATGAGAGCCTTGCACATCCCGGAAGTTGAAGTAGTAAAGGTGAATAATGCTGACGGAGCGCTCACCTACCCTCCTTATTGGCAGTAATCTGATCTCTTAAGAGCGGCGGTTCTGCCGCTCTTTTTATTCATTGCATTTCACTTTCAAACCATGCTCTTTTAATTGAGGATGATCATTGATCCACCCAAAGCATTTTTTTCCTAAGCGAAAAGGAACATTAACGACTTTCTCCATCGAGTAAAAAGGCACTGGAACTGTATGGTCTCTTACCCATTTTTGACAGGTCTTAAATAAATCGGAATTGGGAAAATTGTCTTGGCGCCGCACCTTTGTAACTGTCAAATGCTCATCCTGAAAAAGAGTCGGATAAGAAAATTGCACACCCCAATTGATGGTTCCAGGCCCATGCGTCATGGGGTGAAAGCGTCCATCCGTGGTTGAATAATTAAATCTAAATTTTTGCAACTGAACCACAGGCAATAAGGGCTTGATCACTTTTTTTTCACTGGAAAGATGAACCTCATACATAGCGTCCACTGTTGTTGTGAAAACAGAGGAAAAAATAGTTGAATCCTGAAGAATCTTTCCGTTTTTTAATGCCTGCACATAGGCTTCATAGCTGCTTAAAAAATCTTCTTTTAATATCGCCCCGGCCCCTTTTTCCAGCACGCCGCTAGTCGGAAAAATAAAGAAAGGGGGCAGGACCCTAAGCAAATCAGCCATTTCCTGATCGTCCACCAAAAGGGAGACTGAAAGCCATTTTGAAAACTGAATGGCAAGGTTCACTTTTGAGTGAATTTGTAAGG
>JAJTHR010000123.1 GCA_021298935.1 Parachlamydia sp.
AGGTCACGGCTACTTGTTTTTGGGGTGCGCCTGAAAGGCGCAAGTAATTCACCGTGTCCTTTCAGGCAGAAAAGATCACGGCTACTTGTTTTTTGGGTAAAAACATAGTAGCATAAAGCATTGGATATTAACAACCAGTAGCTAGTAAAGGAATTTGATTTCAGATTTTTTTGAATTTACAGAAAAATTGTTGCTTTATCGACCCCGGCTCGCCGTCTATTATAGACAACACCCAAGGTATCAAGCCTGTGTAAAACTGCTTATGAAAAATATTGATTGTGATGTCATATTTTGATATTATTTATTTATGAACAAAAAACATCAGCGGACATTGCAAGCGATATTTGCTAAACCAGTTCAAGCAAGTGTAAATTGGAGAGATATTGAATCTTTATTAAAAGCGTTAGGAGCAGATATTCAAGAAGTTAGGGGCTCAAGAGTGCGCATTTTGTTAAAAGAGCAGGAGGCGGTTTTTCATCGTCCACATCCGCAAAAAGAAACAGATAAGGGGGCCCTTGTTTCAGTTCGAAGATTTTTAGAAAATGCAGGAGTAAAGCCATGTTAAAATACAAAGGCTATTCAGGTTATGTCATTTATGATGATGAAGCACGAATTTTTCATGGTGAAGTAGCTGGATTAAAAGCAGTTATTACTTTTCAAGGAACAACCGTTGATGAAATCGAGCAAGCATTTAAGGATTCAGTTGATGATTATCTTGATTGGTGTATAGAAAGAAAAGTGGATCCAGAAACATCCTATTCGGGCAAATTTAGTTTAAGAATGCCGCCTGATCTCTACGTCAAAATTGCCTGTCAGGCAGCCCAAAGTGGTATTAGTATTAACACCTATATTGTAAACAAGCTTAATGCATAGTCTACAGTTATACCGAAGTGAATTCAAAATTTGGAATTTTGACAAGCAAGCGCCCAAGTTTTACGTCATACCATTTCCCAAAAATAAAACCATAAAGTTGGCTTGTCAGCGCTTCAGATTTAAAAGATCTTTTCGAAGTTGATATCTTTGAATATCAACAAGGAGAGGTCTTTTAAAGATGAAGGTGATCACAAGTCAAATTTATGATTTTAATTTCGGGAAATGGTATCAGGCAGACTTAATAATTGTGGCTTGCTGACGATGGCAAAATCCAAATTTTGAATTCACTTCGGTAAAAGGCTCACTTATTTTGCTAATTGCAAAGCAAGCCCTATGATTGACTGATGACATATTCCAAGAGATGGATGATACGGAAATTTTTTTCCAGCCCTGTTCACGGTTTAAGGGATTGCTAATACCATTTCCCAAAAATAAAACCATAAAGTTGACTTGTCAGCGCTTCAGATTTAAAAGATCTTTTCGAAGTTGATATCTTTGAATATCAACAAGGTGAGATCTTTTAAAGATGAAGGTGATCACAAGTCAAATTTATGATTTTAATTTCGGGAAATGGTATAAGCTGCTGCTTGATTAATTCTTTTTCTTCCGCGGCAGAAGCAGTTACTGGATCACCAAGGTTTGGTTTTAAGGGTGACTAAAGGAACGATATGTCATTTACCACCTCGCCTCCTTTGCTCAGCAAACGGGGCGAGGTGGTGAATAGTCACAATAATGTTATTCTTAGTATCCCCTAACGACGGCCTAATGCTTCTGTAATTCCAGCAAGAATTGCTATAAAAAAACATCCTCCTACTACAGCTCCAATAATGCCGACGGCTCCTAAGGTGACTGGAATAGCTGTGGCAACCGTCGATGTAATTTCGCTAAAACCTAACGCTTTTAAGGCTAAGTTGGAAATAACACCCAAACTAATTCCTCCGACTGCTACAACACATGCATTGCCAGTAAAATTTACGATAGGCGAAATGAAATCATAATCACCGCTTCTTTTGGCAAATTCAAATGGAAAAGACATTTTTGCTCCTTTTAGTTTGTTAACTCATCTTAACTTCAAAAATGTTCGCAATATTAGTAAAATATTGCTGCGCTTTTTAAATGAATTATTTTCTCTTTTTGCATAAGATGATTGTATATAATATAAAACAATCAAAAAATAAAATCAATATAAATTATTAATTCTTCATAGCAAAAAGTCTTATAGGAGTTAAATAAATTTCCTGATGCGAATGAGTATTTTAATATATCTAGCGCTTATTTTGCTAATTGCAAAGCAAGCCCTATGATTGACTGAAGAAATAGTCCAGAGATGGAAGATACGGCAATTTTTTTCCAGCCTTGTTCCCGGTTTAGGGGATTGCTAAGCTGCTGCTTGATTAATTCTTTTTCTTCCGTACTTAGCTGAAATTGCAGGCCGGCAGTTTCGACCCACGTGTGAATGCTTTGCGCACTGGTCAAATCAAGCTGCAGCAGTTTTATTCTCATCCCCTGATTGACCCTGTCCTCCAGCTCGTTAACTTGAACGCGCAGCTCATGATTTTCACTGCGTAAGCGGATGGATTGGTTGAGAATCTCACGGGCAGTTTGATTCAACTCCTGGCCTTGAAGTTTATAAGAATTGGCTGAACTTAGTAAGCGATTACAACGCGTTCTCCAAATCGTAGAATCTTCTCTAAAATAAGCTCCTTTTGTTTCCTCCTCTTCTAGCTTACTAAGAAGCCGACTAACCTGAGCATCGGCTTCTGCCATCCTTGTCCGTCCCAAATAAAGGTCATTTTCTAAGGTCTCTTTTTTTTCATTTAGGGCGGCGACCTGAGCGGCTACTTCCTGCATTTCCAGGTCTTTAAGTTGATTTGCCTCTTCCATTTCGATAAGGCGGCATTCTTTCGCACTCAATTCTTCCATCAAGCGTTGCTGTTCAGCGTAAAGCTCTCCCACTTCTTGCTTTAGATCTTCATTTTCCTGGCTTATTACATAAAATTGTTTTTTGAAGCTCAACGACTCTGTCTTTAGTTCATCAAGCTGAGTCTGGTAATGACCATGCTTTTCTTTGTCTGCTAATTGAAATTTCTCCAGCCTCTCGGTCAAAAGAAGATTATTCTGTGTTAAATTTTCGATTTGCTTGCGGTAATCCTCCCTTTCACGGAAAGAGAGAGTGAGGGACTTTTTCATTTCCTCACAAGTTGCCTGCGTTTCTTGATTTTGTTCTTTTAAGGCTTCTGTTTCGAGCGTTGAATTTCGGTAGTCTTGCTCCAAGGCAGCAAATTTTTTGCTCAAATCAAGATAAACATTTTGGGCTGAAAGTAAATCCTGGCTAAGCCGCGTAATTTTTTGCTCGAATCCAGTGCAATCTCTCTCCCTTTGTTTTTCGAAATTTAAAAAAATTTCCTTTAATTCTTGAACATCCGGAGTGAGCGTATTCATTGTTTTCCTTTAAGAATTAAGTGTAAAAATCGAGTAGTCAGAAGGACAATGATTTCAAAAAAAGAAAAAGCAGCAGCTTTGTTTCTGGCACGCAATTGGCGCACAAGTTTTTGTTCTTTCCGATCCAGAGCTTTTTTTTCTTGTAAATGAGGGTTATTTTGAAAGGGTAGAGGCTGCTCGATCGGCATTCTTTCAGCGAAGGCTTGAGTGCTCGGCGCCCTTTCTAAACAAACAATCTCTTCATCCACTTTTGGGGTTTGTTTAAGCAATCGGGCATTACAGGCGCTGATTGTTTGCTTTAAGCTCTCACTTGCCTGCTGATTTTCAAGTGGATACGCAAATCCGTCCTCAAGCATCCTTATCTGATTTCTTAGCGCATTTAAGGAATGCTTTTGACGTTGACTCTCAGGAGAAAAGGCAGTCATCCTTTCTTCCAACAGTTCCATTTTGGCACGCGCTTTTTTTTGAGCCATTTTAAGAGGTTGGCAATCGGGAGATGAAAAGGTTTGAAAGGCTCTTGTCATTTTGCGCTGCTGTTTTGCCAAATGGCTGCAGGCTTGCTCCAGCTCTTCCCAATGAGTTCCGTCTTCTTGAACTTCTTGATTCTCAATGAAATGGATCGGATTGCTTTGCAAGGCGTCCACTAAAGCCCGATTTTCCATTTGAATATGCTGTATATGGCGAGAGGAGATCTGCAGGTTTTCTATCGAATCGTTGAAGTGACGCATTGCAACTGAAAAAGCTGTTATTCTTTCCTGAAGCTGGTGGCGCTGCATTTGAAGAGCATCCCTTTGAACGGTCAGGGCTTTTAAGGTGTGAACGCGTTGATTTGGTATTCCCCTAACAGAATTAGCAGGCATATTCACTCCACTCAGGTTAACTGAATTAAAACAAGGGTTGGGTTTTAGCGCAAAGTTTTTTTCAGGCTTTTCCGTTTGGTGGGCTTGCCCGGCTGCTCTTTTAATAGGTCTTCAACGGTGACCTTTCCATTTGTGAGAAGCTCAATTTTTGTCGCCAGCTGGATGCTAGGCCTTCTCTTTCCATAAACGATATTTTTGAGCGAAAATAAATGGATTTCAAGGCTTTCAGCAAATTCCCGATAAGTCAAACGGTGCTCTTCTAAATATTCTTTTAAATCCATACTCCTTGACAAATTAAAGATGATTGACTACTACTGGGAGTCTTTTATTTTTTTAGTGTAAAAATCTTATCAGATGCGGGGATTAAATGCGTTCAAAAACTTATTATGTCAAAATTTTAGATTTTAACTACCGATCCAACTTTCAGCTTCTGGCTTTTCGCTATTTGACCTATGAGGTGGTTTCTTCAAGCAAAAAAATGGCCATCAAGGCGGCAAGGGAGCTTTATATGAGCGGGGCTAAGGAAAAATCTTCCGAGTCGCTTCCCCTCCTATTGAATATTTTCTCCGTGAACGATTGTTAAGCCATTTTGGCAGCCTCGGTGCGCCAATAGTCAAGTACGCTGACAAAATCTTCGAGTTTTTCCTGGAATTCTTTGTAATTCACGGAGGAGTCAATTTCCAGGGATAAAAGGAGCGATTTGCCATCGGGGCTAAGTCCAACGCTTGCCCCTCGCGTTCCGCGGCCGTATAAGTTGGATTCCATTGCTTTTTGGGTAAATGCCGGTCCGTTTTTTTCAGGATAGGGCCCAATCGTTCCCTTAAACAAGTAGCTGAAATCGGTTTCTTTGAGCTCAACTTTAATATTATCCTCGAAGGGAAGAATGAAATGGCGAGGCTCCGGATTTTCGATTAAATCTTTCATGTGAAGCTCTCGTCCCAATTGCTGAATCATTGTATCAAGCATGCGTATCCTCATTCAAGTAGTGATTAAACCAATTTTTTGCTAAATGGGCCACTTCTCCCAGGCAGCCCGGTTCTTCAAAGAGATGGGTGGCAAGGGGAATGATTTTAAATTCTTTAGGGCAAATCAGTTTTTGAAATGCCATTTGATTGAGTTCAATGACAACTGAATCTTTGCCTCCCACAATGAGCAATGTAGGTGCTTTGACCTGCGGCAGGGCAGGCAGGCTTAAGTCGGGCCTTCCTCCTCTTGACACAACAGCGCGGATCTCCTCTCCAAGCGCGGCAGCCGCTTCCAGGGCAGCCGCAGCTCCTGTGCTTGAACCGAACAACCCCAATGCCCTTCCTTGCGTCTTCTCGTCTTCTTGCAGCCACCGGATGACGATTTTTAGGCGGTGCGCCAACAGGGGGATGTCAAAGCGGGTTTGATAATTAAGGTCTTCTTCAGGCGATAGCAAATCGATGAGCAGGGTGCCCATGCCGCCGCGATTAAGTTGGTCTGCCACAAAATTATTGCGCGGGGAAAAGCGGCTGCTTCCGCTGCCATGGGCGAAAAGGACGAGACCTTTTGCATTAGCTGGAATTTTCAGCATCCCTTCCAGAAAGCCTGCTTCATGCCTAATTTGTAGGAGCGTTTCCATCCCTGCACTTGTTTAAGATTTGAATGACTTCTTCATCTGAAGTTTGGTCAAAATTGATATAATAAGCCCCCACGGCTCCAAAAAATTTTCCGTCTGGAATGATATTTCCCACCCACCCATCCACACTCTGCATGATCAATTCAGCCGTCCTTTTAGGAGCGACAGGGACGGCAACGATGATTTCTTTGGGCTTGCGCCCCTTTAACTCTTCAATGGCCGCCCGTATGGTGAAGCCTGTGGCAATTCCGTCATCCACTAAAAGGGCCGTCTTTCCCTCAATGGGCATTTCTTCTCGTCCTTTTAGATAGAGATTTCTTTTCCGCTTGATTTCTCCCATTTCCCTTTCTTTTTGCTTCTCGAACCACCCTTTTTCAAAATCGAGGATTTCATGCTCTGAGAGAATCAAGTGGCCGCTTTCTGAGACAGCTGCAATGGCATATTCAGGCTGGTAAGGATGGCCGATCTTATGAGCCAGGACTAAATCAAGCGGGGCATTTAACAGCGCAGCAATAACGCCTGCCACCACGACCCCTCCCCGTGGAAGGCCATACACGACGACATCCTGGCCTTTATACCTTAGTAATTGAATGCCCAGTTGCTTGCCCGCATCCTGACGATTCTCATAAAACATGCTAAAACCTTTTTTATTTAAATAGATAAGGGAAAGATTATTGTAAATAAAAAATAATTTATTTGTAGCTATTGTGTTTGTTTTGTTATGATTTTTTGTTATCTATTTAAAATAAAATAAACTCATGATATCAAATACAATCCATCATTGTTTCTTTCAATTTCTAAAAAAAGAATTAGATAAAGATTTTGACGTAAAAAAATTATAAATCCTGATTTAACAATTTCAAAAATATGGCAAATCGCCATTGAATCGAATGATTTAAATCATAAGGGGGAAATTGAAAATGTTGAAGGGCTGTTATACCGCGCGCGGGTAGGTTCTTAAATTTTTGGCGGCGAGATTTTATGTCCCAGTACATTGCGGAGATCGCAGCAAACTTGGATAAGTTTGCAAGATCGAGCAATGAGCTGGGACGCAAAAGATGCCGATGAAAAAT
>JAJTHR010000205.1 GCA_021298935.1 Parachlamydia sp.
ATCATAAATTTGACTTGTGATCACCTTCATCTTTAAAAGATCTCTCCTTGTTGATATTCAAAGATATCAACTTCGAAAAGATCTTTTAAATCTGAAGCGCTGACAAATCAAATTTATGGTTTTATTTTTGGGAAATGGTATTATATGAGAAGAATGAATGGCACTTTGACCCGCCGTTTTTTCATAATTAGCCCAAATGTTTATAACCGTCCAGCCTCTTTTTTAGCGCATGGACAGGCCTACATGCTATTAGAATAAACATTATGGCAGCAAAAGCGTTTTAATGGCACGTCGCTCATCCATAGCCCGATACCCCTCAGCTACTTTTTCAAGGGGCAAAGTCAGATTGAAAACGATCCCAGGGTTTATCTTTTTCTCCCAAACCATATTTATAAGATCCGGAAGAAAACGACGTACAGGCGCCGGGCCCCCTTGAAGATGAATTTGACTTAAAAAAAGCTGCTCGCCATTTATATCAACATCATGCGGGACGCCGACAAAACCGATAGACCCACCACGCCTCGTCGAATGAATGGATTGCATCATTGCTTCCTGAGTACCGACGCACTCCAAAACAGAATCGGCGCCAATTTCGTTTGTCAATTCTCTAATTTTGGCAATGCCCTCTTCCCCTCGCTCAATCACAATATCGGTCGCGCCAAAATAGCGCGCCATTTTCTGGCGATCTTCATGGCGGCTCATTGAGATAATTCTTTTAGCACCCATTAATTTGGCAGACAGAACCCCTAGAAGTCCGACTGCGCCATCGCCGACAACAAAAGCAGTTGAATCAGGCTTTACATTTGCTGCCTCTGCAGCAAACCAGCCTGTGCCCATGACATCTGACAATGTCAGAAGGCTTGGAATCATATCAGCCGAGGGCATTGCCGGTGTGGGAACAAGAGTTCCATCCGCCGGAGGAACACGCAAATAAGGCGCCTGGGCTTCACTAATATTAGTGCGATTTTGACAAGATGAGTGATAGCCGAATCGGCAATTCGGACATGTGTTATCGGAGGTGAAGAATGAACCGATGACAAATTGCCCGGGTTTAATAGTGGTGACAGAACTCCCGACTTCCTCGACAACTCCGCAGTATTCATGTCCCATAGGTGTCGGTTGAGTTATTTTATTAATCCCGCGATAGGGCCATAAATCGGATCCGCATACACAGGTGGCGGATATTTTAATGATTGCGTCCGTGGGCAATAAAATTTTTGGATCAGGCCTCTCTTCGAAGCGTACATCGCGTGGTCCGTATAATATTGTTGCTCGCATAATAACTCCTTTATTTAACTAACTAAAGGAAATACTTAAATAAAGCGATTTTTTAGATATTAATTAATCTTGCTGCAGCCTCAATAATTTTCTGTCGATGGCCGAACGCTGTAAAACGGATAAACCCTTCGCCGGCTGGACCGAAACCGATTCCTGGAGTGGTTACAATGTGATATTTATCCAAAAAATGCTGAAAGATATCCCAGGAGTTTTGTTCTTTGAACCGAACCCAAAGATAGGGTGCATTTAAACCGCCAAACACCTCGTAACCTAATCCTTCCAAGGTTTCTTTTATGATTTTTGCATTGGCTAAATAGTAAGCTGCCAATGAGGCTACTTCACGAAGTCCTTGCTCTTCCAAAACCGCGCAGCCGCCTGCTTGCGCAATGTTGGATGCCCCGTTAAACACAGTGGACGTTAAACGATTCCAATCCGCTTTTACAGAACTTCCATCCTCGTACCTAAGCTCCTCCGGAATAACCGTCCATCCAAGCCTCACACCTGTAAAACCTGCAATTTTGGAAAAAGAGCCGATTTCAATTGCAACTCTCTTCGCCCCCTCTATTTCATAAATAGACTTAGGGAGCAAAGGATCTTGAATATAATTCGCATAAGCAGAATCAAAGAGGATGATCGATTGATTAGCTTCTGCAAAGCTGACTAACTGTTCCAATTGCTCTCTTGTTGCGGCTGCCCCCGTGGGGTTATTAGGCGAGCAGAAATAAATGAGATCGGTGCGCGGCACCCCCTCTAAATCGGGGAAAAAATTGTTTTCAGGCAGGCAAGGCATGTAGACGATTTCTTTGACCCCCTGAATGATGCTCCCTTCAATATAAACCGGATAGGCCGGGTCTTGCACTGCGATCGAAATACCGCTTCCAAATAGCATTTGGAGCCTGCCTAAATCGCATTTCGCTCCATCAGATACAAAAACTTCTTCAGGCTTTACCCGATTAAAATATATTTTGGAAGCGATTTTCTTCCTTAATGCGTTAATCCCCTGTTCAGGACCATATCCTGAGTATCCATCTAATGTACCTAAACTCTTAGAAGCATCTGAAAGGGCCTTCGCAATAGATTGACCAATTGGCTCCGTTGTATCCCCAACCCCTAAGCTAATAAGGGAAGCTTCCGGATGGTCTTTAAGGAATTGGTTTTTTCTCAAATTAACTTCTGGAAAAAGGTAATTGGCTTTTAATAAGGTCATGTTCGGATTTCTTTTCATGGCATACTTAATTTTTGCAAAATTTCAACAAATTTTTTTGTGTCTTTTTTAATGTTTTCAAAGAATCCTGCATCCACAGATTCAACAAGAGGAATGGCTTGTTCGATCGCCTTGCCCCCTTTTTTGGTTAGGCAGGGAAGTTTCGAGCGCTCATCCCCTTCGCGTTGTTTTCTTTCAATGTAGCCATTACGCTCGAGAGTGCGTAAAACTTGTGATGTCATCGTGACATCGGTGCCGCAATGCCGGGCAATTTCAACCTGAGAGACTTGGCTTCCCTCTTTTGTCAGCCATCCGACACTTGCCAAAATGACAAACTGCGCGTGCGTTAAACCCAATTTTGCCAAAGCAGCCTCTACCTGTCTTCGCCAAAGCGTGCTCACCTGCCACATCAAGAAACCCGGACTCTCTTCAGGCCCCTCAAAATGGCTTATTTTATGCCATTCATTTTTTTTCATACATTTCTGCTTTTTTTACCATTGACTCCATTTCACGAGGCAGGTTTTTTTTCATCGTGCGGCTAATCAGGCAGGCAAAGAAAAATGCTAAAGGCCCGGTCATTTCTATTTGGTGTGTCACAAGGGTTTTATCTCCCAACCTTGCTAAATCATGTAAAACAATAATACGAGCTAAAAAAAGCCGCGATTCAACAACAAATTTCTTTAAAGGCTCCACACAAGTCAATTCTGTATGTACAAGCGGACCCCCTTTCGGCTTTATTGTTCCTCTTGCCCCCTTTTCAAAGGGCCCCTTAAGCGTGCTATATTCAATGCCATGATCCCATGTATTCCATTGTTTGACATCTTGCCAAATGCTCCAAATCGTTTCAGAGGATACTTTTGTCTCTACTGTGTGCTTGATTATCAGCATACTTCCCTCATTTTATATAAATGCATATCATATGCATACCTATCATATAGGTCAAGAAATATCAATTTACATAAACATTCAAAGATCAGATAACAGACGGAATTTATTTTATGAGGTAATCAGTGTCTGGCAAAGAAAAAAATTTAGAGGTATAGGCAATCAAGTCTGAAAACTTTGCAAATAAAAATTTGGAAAAATGGTCTTTTACTTCCTGTGCTTTCAACAGCTGCGATTTTTCAGGAGCCCTTTTAATCAATGCAAAATTTTTCTCCTGCACTTTTACAAATTGCAATTTCAGCCTTGCTAAACTGGGGGGATGCCGCTTGCAAGATGTTCAATTTTTAGATTGCAAAATAGTAGGTGCAGAATTTTTTAAATGCGAAAAAACATTTTTTTCAGCCACTTTTATGAACTGTCTGCTCCACTATTGCAATTTTTCGGATTTAAACATGAAGAATCATTCATTCAAAAAAAGTAAATTAAAGGAATGCTATTTTACCAATACAGTATTAAAAGGCAGTGATTTTAGCGGGGTTGATTTGTTAGGAACAATCTTTCATAATTGCGACTTAAGTCAAAGTGACTTTTCCTCTGCAACCCAATATGATATTGATCCCCGTACGAATAAAATCAACAAAGCGAAATTCTCTTTTCCCGAAGCTGTCGGGCTGCTCCGTTCCTATATAACAATCCCCAAACTAGAAATGACAGGAAAAATTTAAGTATGCTGCTGAAAGTTTTTGCCATATTGGCTTCATTAGCTGTGTCCTTGCGGTGAGCATGCTTAAAGGATAATCAACAAATATTGCAATGTCTTCTCAAAACCAAATAGGAGGCTTGCAATGAATGACGAACCCAAAACATTAGAAGAAATTCATGCTGTTCTGAAAACCTTGCGCGAGA
>JAJTHR010000095.1 GCA_021298935.1 Parachlamydia sp.
AGCATTAATAACCGATGATTGTATGCAGAGCCAATAGGAAAGTTTAAGAAACGATTCTAGATTCCAAGATAGATCATAATTACCATATAAGCTTTCAAATTGTTGCGAGTTTTGTGTGATTGTATATCTCAAGAAATCTCGACGCAGAAAGACAATCAATCCGAGATTAGATTCCCGAATCTCTGATAATTTATGTGGATTGACAGGGTGACTTGGCTCAAAGCTGCCACAGTTTTCCACCGATTCAATAGATTTTTTCTCTCGCTTCTCCTCCGATAGGATTTAGTTTGAAAATTAGTTATTTATTTTGCTCTACTTGAAAAAAGGCTCCTAAGACACCGCCAAACCATCCTAAGGTAGTAAAGAAAGCATTTTGGATAATATCAGGAACGGCTTTATCAGGATAGATTAAAGGATAAATAATGATAAATCCAAAGGAAACAGCACAAACTATCATTAAAAGCCAATTAATTTTGATGATTAACTGATTTTTAATCTGATCTTGACTGGATTCGTCGGCATTTGTATTGATCTGATTGGTAGGTTCCAGAAAGGATTCATCAATATCAACAATGGGTCTAGTAGACGGAATTTTACCCAAAAAAGCAAATTTTAAAAACCTATTTAAAAATCTCTTGATTTTATTCATGGAGTTGCATCTACAGTGGTTCCATCTGATTCTAAACATTGTCCCGGACAGTTATAAATCCATCGATTGTTAGGTGCATCAAGCATGATTTTACTCTGATTAAGTATATCGCAACCGAGCAGGGCATAAGATTTTGAAAATCCGATTACTTCCAGATCATTAAATGTATAATTGCCGATGGTGATATTGAGAATATATGATTTTCTTAGGACGACGTTATTATTAGCATCTCTCACCTTTTGATGGCTGTACTCTAAATATCCAAGTCTGGCAATTATTGATTCAGGAATGCAAGTCATTGTTGCCCCACTATCCACAATTGCTTCAACTTCACCATAACGGGATGAGGAGGAAGGATTGACAACTTTTAGATAAGCTGTTGGTCTTGGTGTATAAGTAGACCCTTGAATATTCTCATATCGATCTGTGTACATGAATTAAACTCCGTTAGATGGATAATAAAAGATTTCTCTAAAGTCTATTCAACAATATCAAAGTAGGGAATGTCTATAATTCTATCTTCTTTGTCAACTTTCTTAAAGAACCTTGACTTTTCAGGATATTTCTCTCGAAGCTGTTGTAGTAACTCCTGCTTATTTTGGCAACTACCGACAAATTCCCCATCAACAAAAGCGACATATTGTCCTTCATTTTCTTTTAACCATGCTGGCTCTGATTTCAGTCTTTCGTAAGCAATAATATTTACATCTGAATCATAATAAATTTTCTCTAGATGGAGACGGGTTTCTGCTTCTGATGCTTGCAGACAATTAAGCCGATACTGTAGCATTTTTGGTATAAGTTTACTGCGAATATCTTCCTGTATATTAGGAGTCTTATCGATAAAAATATCAACGTCTAGGTTTTCTGCTAGTCTTCGGTTATTAGGATAAGCAGAAAGAATCGAAACAAACGCTTGACTGTTAATGCCTTTGATTTTTTCTAAGGCATCCAATCCCTCCTGTTCCCGATTGCTTCCCATGTGGACATCAAGAATGTAATAACCCGCTTCCTGCTGCTGAATTAAGGATATTGCTTCTTTTTCACTTCCGACTATTCTTATTTCCCAGGGCAGATTTTTTTTGATCGCTTCTTTGATAGCTTGTTGTAGGAAGAGATCATCTTCCATAACCACAATTTCTTGTTTGAGTAAAATGTCATCACACACAGTCATGGTATTTCTCCTTATTTGATTTGGCAAAATAGTTAAATTTAAATGTTTCGTTATTTTCTAAATTTTATAGCGTTTGAGAGGAATTCCCACATAAAATTTAGTTCCCTTGACGCTAGAGTCAAAGTAAATTTTTCCTCCATAACTTTTAATAATCTCATGGACAACATATAAACCTAATCCTGTACCCCCTTCTTTGGCGCGAGTGGTAAATCCTCTGGTGAAGATTTTATCCTGAATGTCCTTGGCAATGCCAATGCCATTATCTGCTACCATGATTTTAATATATTGAATTCCCTCTAAAGTATCAATACTGGTCATAATCGTGATCTCTCCCTTTTTGCGTTCAGCTTTTTGGATGGCTTTTTCCGCATTGGATAAGAGATTAAAAATAATATCTTTGATTTCTCTTTCATCAAGATTCATCAAGGGAATTGTTTTATCGTAGGTTTCGATAACTTGTATATCAGTATCACTAAAGGCAAAAGAAAAACCTCGAACTACTTCTTTCAGAGTTTGGTTAATATCAATGGATTGATTATTGGTGATTTCTAATTCCTGTTTTATTTCTTCAATTTGTTGATCTATCGATTCTTTCTGTTCTGCCACTATTCTTGCTCTTTCTTTGTTACTCAATCTATCTTCAGCAGAAATTGTCTCTAGGAATTGGGAAAAACTAATTAGCTTATTTTTATATTGATGTAAAATATTTTTACTCATTTGATCGTAACTAACCAAAACAGAAGCATTGAGAAAGCTTTCTCGAATATCATTGCGTTCTTGGCGAATTTGGCGAAATTCTTCGCTCATCTTGACTCTGGTAATGATGGCGGCTACATAGAGAGCTATGGTATCAAGAAAAACCCAATAATTATTGTAAAATTTATAATGATATTGCGTATAAACTGAGATAGTACCGACACATTCATTTTGAATTAACAAGGGCAAGCAAGCGAAGGATTTTAGTTTTTTGTTTTCAATCCATTCTTTGTTGTTAAACTTATGGATTTCTTCTCCAATATCAGGAAGAATTTTGGGTTGCTTACTTTTATAAACTTCGCCGACAATTTGACTGCCAGATTTGATCGAGCCATCTTTTCTCCCTTCTAAAAAATCTTCGTCGCCATTACAGGATTTTCCCATAATATTTAAACCATCTCCCTCGTCAGGAATGCGGATAATACAAACTTTATAAGGAGTAAAGTCGGTGGTGACTTTTTCCACAACAAATTGACAAACCTCACTCAATTTAAAATTTCTGTAATCGTTCTCTAATGTCACTAGATATTCCAGCAACTTCTTGTAAATTCTAAATCTTTCTTTTCTCCTGTTTTCCACGATAAAATTAGCGACAATTGTTCCAATTTGGGTTAACCAATAAACATCTTCAAGGGAAAATTTATCTTGATTAGCCTCAGCACTTTTATTCAAGACTTCAATAGTACCAAAAGTAGTATTTGGACCATTGAGAGGAACGGAAATACCACATTTTAACTGTCCGAGTTTTTGCAGATAAGGATTTTCGTTGATCATACTAGGATAATCAGCCAAAAGATCATTAGAATATTGGGGTTCTCCATAACCATATTCAGCTTCAAAGGCAGGAATCGCCTTACCAGAAAAACTTTCTTCGGGTTGGTATTGTTCATCCCGAAACCAATTTTTATCAATAGGATGATTATCTTTATCAACTCCATCAATACCAACGCGCTTGATCACGCCATCTTTGGATAAGAGAAATATCGAAGCTACTTGAGTATTTAAGCGCCGTCTCACTTCTGCTAAGGCTTTCTCGATTATCTCCTCGACAGTCTGGCAGCGCAGCAGGTTTCTACTCACTTCGTTGAGATTATGTAACTGATCGCGGAGCTTTTGTGTGTCCATATAATTGCGGAAGCTTGGTTTTGTTTCATTCTACAACGCTAAAATCAAGTCTTCCTTAAAATTTGCTGAGTTTTTATCAATTTTTTCCCCAAGTGTCAAAGCGTTTTTTAGTCAGGGTAAACGCGTCTTAACAATCCTTGACAGGAGTACCAGATTAGGATACCGCCAAAACTCTTTCTGTATAAGGGGTTTAAGCCTGACGGGGTGACAAGTATGCCCATAATCCTTATGGGGAAAGCTTTTGAGGGGAATCTTCTATAAAAAGATCGATTGGGTTCAAGTGAATCACTAACGGCAGAATGATACTTTCAGATTAGCTTATCGCTAATTACTTTCGATAAGAGCCAAATTTCGATTGTATCTTTTTATATCATACCGACTTGTAACTCTTGCTGAGTAAGCCTTTGAATGGGTCTTGTCACCCCGTCAGGCTTTCTTCCCTGACTTGCGACCTCCGAATTGTTTTTGATGCCCCTGTCAACTGTTCCCTCCCAAAATTCCGATCATTTCCTCAATGCTAGGTAAATCTTTTTCCTCAGGAAAAAGATCAATTGACTCAACTTTAATCCCGATTTTTTCCCCATCTTCTCTAGAGGTAACTATCCCCGATACAGAGACTCTTTTTTCTAGATATTCTTTGATATTATCAAGTAAATTTGGTTCAAAGTAACATTTAACACTTTTATTAGTCAATAAATTGTAAACTCTAAAAATAGGTTGACGACTTACATCAATAGCTTTAAGCACACCTTCTACAGTACCAAAACTTTGATATTTTCCCCCGATAATTTCATCAACATTAGCAATCAAAGCTTGATTCAAG
>JAJTHR010000229.1 GCA_021298935.1 Parachlamydia sp.
CAACTATGATTCGATGATCGCCAAGTTGATTGTAAAGGGAAAGACAAGGGACGAGGCCATTGCGATTGCAAAAAGGGCTCTTCGCGAATTTCATATTGGAGGAGTCAGCTCGACTATTCCCTTCCATCTATATATGTTAGAAAATCCCCGTTTTATCAATGCCGATTTTGACTTGCTCTATATTGATGATTTGATCAGCCAAGGGTGCCGTTTCGAAAAAGAAGAGTAGGAATCGGGGTAGAAATACCCCTTCTTGCAAAATCTATTACGCCGCGAAACGATTGGAATACACATATAGAGAATCATTTAATGCATTCTTTATTTACCCTTAATACCTATGATTCATATAATTACCTAAATGACAATAATTAGCATTCTATAAAAAACACGAGGTAATATGAAAAAAATGATTGGCTTGTTCTGTGTAATGATGCACAGCGCTTTATGTTTAACTGCAGCGCAAAATGACTTAAGTCCGCTTGAAATGGCACGAATCGAAGAAAGACGTTTGGATGAGCTTCCAGATGAAGACAAAGCTAATCTTCTTTGGGCGGGCGCTCAAAAAGTGAATTTCCAGGATGAGCAATTTTTGTATCGGATCCATGAATCTGCCTACCAGGCTCCTATGGCTGTGACAAGTTCAGGAGATATGATTCAATTAAGGGATGGCTCAAAATGGTCAGTGCATCCTTATCAAAGAGAAACCGTACGTTGGTGGGTTCAAGATGATGCGTTGTTTATCAAGCCCAAATCCTCTTGTTTTTCAAGCTATCACTATGTGCTTCAAAACCGCAGCACAAATGAAGCTGTAGAAGTCAATCTCATTGAAGCTCCTGTTCCAACCGGCATCTATACACGTTGGATTATTAATATTGAGCCTTATAAAAAACAAATCGAGCTAAATGACAAGACCATTTGGCAAATTAATTCCGATGATGCTTACCTGTTCAGTCAATTTTCTATCGGGCAGCGTGTCATGATAGGCGTCAATAATCATTGGAGGATCGCGAAGCATCCCCATGTTATTTTAAATCCCTATTTGCATAATACCCCCTACGTCGAAGCAGAGTTTTTAGGCTACGAAGAAATTTATTACTAAGGAAATAATAATGATTAATTTAAGATTGAACAACCATAACCAATACGAAGACAGGGAACATCGTTTGCCGATTGCAAACGATACAATTTTTGCAATTGCCGGAAGCATTTTTGCCTGGCTGGGTGCCGAAGTTTTTGAAAGGCACAATCCGGCTCTCTCGGCAACATTAAAGCTTGTACCGGCGTTTGCTTTTGCCATTTGGTTGATTAAAAGAATTCCCCATTCGAATGCGCCTTATGTGCATACACCTGACATTGTACATGATATTCACTACGTGGCCCCTGCTCCTGTCTACCAATCAAGATGGAACCGGGTGAGCAATTTGTTTAATAATTTTAACTTTTTGCCAAGCCGCCGCCATCACTCTCCCCCAAGATTACACAACCATGTCACATATGCTGCTCCACATGTAAGAGAAAATTTGGTGACACCCGCTCCCATTAGTCATTTAAGACAGCCGCCTTTTACCCCATCTGCACCAACCTATGATGAAGGATATACGAATAGAGCCAATCCAATCCCTGTTCCTGTGCACGCTCCGCCTCGTTTACGAGTTCATGATTTGCCAAGACCCGGCTTTCCTGATCCTCAAGGATTTGTTCCGCTTGCTCATTCGCGCAATTCCAACCCTGCTGCGAGCCGCTTCCCTAGCGTTTCAAGTTCTCATTCAAGAGATGGATTTTCTGCTCTTCCTAAGACGCGCTCTTTTCCAAGTGTGAGCACTTCTTCATCAATGCATAGCCCTCTAAGAGTTTCTACAAGGGCACATTTCCCTACTCCAAGCAGGGAGGCTGGAGGATTTATTCCTTTAGCACAAAGTCGTCATTAGAAATTTTTGAAGGCACGGTCTTTTTGATAGTGGCGTTCGATCCCGTTCGCCACTTCTTCCGGATCATCGGTAATATTAAATATATCCATGTCGCTTTTTGAGATACATCCATGGGCGAGCATGGTTTCTTCCATCCATTTCAACATTTCAAGCCAATAAGCTTTCCCCATCAAATAGATAGGAAAGGCCTTAATTTTTTTGGTTTGAATAAGCGTCAGCGCTTCAAATAGCTCATCTAATGTTCCAACACCGCCCGGCAGAAAGACATAGCCTTGCGCATAACGGATAAACATGACTTTACGGATAAAAAAATAGCGGAAATTAAGTCGATACTTGGGATCGATAAAGGTATTGGGTTCCGATTCAAAGGGCAGGTCGATAGCCAGGCCGCAGGAATTGCCTTTTACCTCCTGGGCCCCTTTGTTGGCAGCTTCCATAATGCCCGGTCCGCCGCCTGTAATAATGGCAAAGCCTTTACGGGAAATATGCTTTGCGACCTCCCTTGCCATTTCGTAATAGATGGATTGAGGAGGGAGGCGGGCAGAGCCAAAAATCGAAACGGAGGGTCCGATATTTGTCATGGTTTCAAAACCATCCACAAACTCGGATATAATTCTAAAAACTCTCCAGGAATCGTGCGTAAATAACTGCTTTTCCTCTTCCCTGTCAGTATTTTTTGTCATGCAAAAATCACTTATAAATAAAATCTTATAGATATGATTTTACAGGAAATGGATCAAGCTATTTAGCTATTTCCTTTGAAGAGGAACCATTATTTTTTTGAAAGATGCCTGAAAAAATGCGTTCCATGCGTGTAAACTTTTTTTGCCCTTCGCCATGGTGTGATTTTCCGTTAGCCACTTCATGCAGGTTTTCGATGGCAATAAAAGCTGAGGCATCTTCACGTAGAATTAAATCTTTAAGCTCGGCCAATTGCAGGCGTTCGGCAATCACATAGAGAATTTCCCTTTCATCGCCTGAAAAACCTCCGCGTCCGTACATGATAGTGAGCCCAAGGCCAAGCTCATGTACGATTGCATCCGCGATTGCTTTGGATTTGGACGAGATGATTAAAACAGACTTTGTTTCATCCAGCCCGACAATGACGGCATCCATAATCTTGATTACCACAATATAGGTAATCAATGACAGAATAGGGGGGTGCCAATCTTGGAAAACCAGGCCTGCTGCCCCGAAAACAAAAATATTGCAAACCAAAACAACCTGGCCAACCGTGAATCCTGTGCGGCGGTTGACAATGATACCGAGTATTTCTGTTCCATCGAGCGAGCCTCCTTCTCTTATAATGAGACCAAGCCCTACTCCGAGCATGGCTCCGCCAATCACAACCACTTCTAAAATATCCCCTTCAAAACGGACAGTGGGCATCAGATGGCTGATTAAAATCATTGACAGGGCAAAAAGAAAGGTGGCCATCAGCATATGGATGACAAAAACCCGTCCGATTGATTTGTAGGCAAGCACAAGAAAAGGGAGGTTTAAAATAAGAGAAAGATAGGGAATCAGGGAAGTGCCAAAAAGATTTCCCAAAATCATTGCCACTCCGACAATCCCGCCGTCGATCAGGCTATTGGGAATAAAAAAAACTTCCAGTGCAAAAGCAGCTAAAAAAGCTCCGAGTGCAATCCAAAAATAAGAAATTGCCTGAGACCAGAATGAGCGTTTTGTCTGAGATAAATGCATAAAAACCTAAACAAATCAAAGACGTTTAATAATATTATTTTCACCTTTTATGAAAGAGGCAATGATTAGCAGTATAGATGGATTGAATGGAGACCAAAAAGGTGCAGAAGGCGACCAAAAAAATGGACGCGGGAGACGGGGCTCGAACCCGCAACTTCCGGCGTGACAAGCCGGTGCTCTAACCAATTGAACTACTCCCGCATTTTGCAAATTTTGGGCGCAAAAGGACTCGAACCTATGACCGCCTGTGTGTAAGACAGGAGCTCTACCAACTGAGCTATACGCCCTTGCAAAATAAGGCTAAACTTTAATCAATTGCTTATTTTCTTGCAAGGGCTTTTTTATTTATATTTCAATTTCTATTGCCTGGACGTCCTGCTGCTCGATGAAATTTTAAAGTTATCGACAATACTATGATAAAGCAACAATTTTTCTGTAAATTCAAAAAAATCTGAAATCAAATTCCTTTACTAACTACTGGTTGTTAATATCCAATGCTTTATGCTACTATG